>DUKM01000054.1:0-18382 GCA_013329255.1 Candidatus Poseidoniaceae archaeon
CGGCAAAAAAGAGCGGAAGGAAAAGCCAAAGCAGAAGATTTGGTGTTCCAAGCCTACGATGCGAAATTTCCAACCGAGCAGGAACGCCACCCCGATTCTGACGCTCCCCCAGCAGATGCCCATGACAGTGAACGTTTACTCTGGCTTCGGGATGTGGCGGGGATCAATCCGGCTCCTTGGACGGTCCATGACGAAGCAGCACCAGCTCAGGTCGCACACCACATGATCGAAGCCACGAATACATGGGGCGGTCAACGCGAGGCCTTTGATTACGAAATCGATGGAATCGTGTTCAAGGTTGATGCGCTTGAAACTCGAGATTTACTCGGAATGACCGCTCATCATCCTCGATGGGCGCTTGCTTGGAAGTTCCCTCCAGAAGAGGCAACCTCGATTTTACTGGAAGTCACATGGCAAACCGGACGCACTGGAGCGGTCACACCTGTTGCACGAATTGCCCCGCAATCTGTTGGCGGCGTAACCGTTGAGCACACCACGCTTCACAACGTCGGGGAAGTTGAACGGCTTAATGTCCAACTCGGGGATCGTGTTTTGATCGTTCGCAGGGGCGATGTCATTCCCAAAATCGAGTCAAGCATGGGCCCGGGCGTCAAAGAAGATCTTGCCAACAGGTTCCATGCCGATGGTTCAGTCTTTGAGGAAGCAATGCCAGACGTTGGCCCTATTCAGATTCCAACACAATGCCCTGCCTGTCAGGCTGCACTTACGCCAGATGGCGCTTTCATTCGCTGCGTCAACACAATGTGCGATGCGCGCACGAGCAGAGCGATATTGTACTGGTGCAGAAGTTTGGAGATGGACGGCATCGGTGAGAAGTTGGTTGACCAGTTGCTTCAATCGGACATGGTGCAATCCATCCCCGATCTCTATCGCTTGCAGCAAGCCGAATTGGAAAGCATCGATCGTATGGGTGAAAAGTCTGCAGTCAACGTGCTGAATGAATTAAATAAAACCAAATCGTTGAAACTTAGTTCCTTTTTACACGCTCTCGGCTTGCCAGGAATTGGTCCCGAATTGGCAACGGCTGTGGCCCAACGGTTCACTTCGTTTGGACAAATGATGCGGTGGGTTGACTCGGCTGGGGCCTCCGCCGGCCATGCAGATTTTGGCCCGGAAGTGGATGAAAAAGGCAAGGCGTACACTGAGAATCAAGCAATTCGATCACTGTGCGAAGTGGACGGCATCGGGAGCAAGGTCGCGATTCAAGTACGCGATGGATTGCATCAAAGGAGCACGATGCTCAACGATCTTGCCTCCATCATTGAGGTAACAGACGAACCAAAAGCCGCAGATAGCGGCCCTCTTACAGGCATGACCCTGTGCCTCACAGGTTCACTCCAGCGCCCACGGAAGGAAGTTCAGTTGACGATTAAAGCGGCAGGTGGCAAAGTTGTCGGCAGCGTCTCATCCCAACTTGATGTGCTCGTTGCAGGTGAAAAAGCAGGATCTAAACTAGCCAAGGCCGAGAAACTCGGCCTCACCGTATGGACCGAACAGCAACTGCATGAGGCATGCCAGGCCGGCGACAGGCCCGGAGCCGAACAGGGCCTAGCCGAGGAAAACCAAGGCGCTACGCAATCCCAAGGCACGGATTCAAAGCAACCTTCCCTCTTCGACTATTCGTGAAATGCTACCAAGCATACTTCGTCTAACCCTATTTACCAAAACGCTTTGATAGGGAGCAGTCAACCAGAAAACATGTCCACGAAGCCAGTCCCAATTTTGTTGGTGATGTTGCTCTTACTTTCAGTGGCTCCCCTTTCCGAAGGCAACGCTAATGGAAAATACAACCAAAGCGGAGGATGCTCCTGTCACGCCAACACTGGCACACCTGCTGCAAGCGTATCGATCAGTGGCCATCCAGCCAGTTACACCGCAGGTGCAACCTACACGCTGACTGTTTCTGTCACAGGCGGCATCTCAGGCAGCGAAGGTGGCTTTAGTTTGGACATCAACAAGGGTTCACTCTCATCTGGATTTGGCTTTGCAGTCAGCGTAAACGGCGCAGGCACAAGCGCGACCCATACAATCACCGGTTCAAACCAACGAACTTGGAGCGTGGATTGGACAGCACCCTCAACCGGCTCCGGCCAATCGACGTTGAGCGTTGCGGGCCTTACTGCAAATGGGAACAGCCAAAACGGCGGCGATCGTTGGGCTACAGCGGTGTATCAGATTCCAGAGGCTGGAGCTGCTGCAAACACCGCCCCAGTCGCAACAAATGCAATTCTGGGGCCCAACGGAGCAACGACCACCTCCGCTCTATCGCTTTCATACACCTACAGCGACGCTGAAAACGATCCTGAATCTGGAACAACAATTCAGTGGTTCAAGGATGACGTTCTCCTTTCACTGACGGGGACCACGGTTGCTTCATCCCTGACCAGCAAGCACCAAGAATGGTACGCCATCATCACACCTTCTGACGGCCAAGACGACGGGGCAAATGTGACGAGCAATCTGCTGATCATCGCGAATTCCGTGCCAACGATGTATCCTCCTTCCATCGCCCCGTCGTCACCAGAAAGTGCAGACAATCTCTCATTCACGATTCAGACTATCATCGATGATGATCAGGACGATATCACGATCGAAACCCGTTGGTTGCTCGAAGGAGCTGTAGTCTCTGATTTGGATAACAGCCAGCAGGTTCCCTCGTATGCAACACGAGCTGGCGAGAACTGGTCAATGGAAGTTCGCGCCAGCGACGGTGAAGCTACAACAGCATGGCAGACTTCTCAAACCGTACAAATTGGTGGTGAAATAGAAAACACCGCCCCGGTGGCTTCCATGCCTGCAATCAATCCTGCAACCCCTCTTACAGCGGAAGATTTGTCTTTCACTTACGCCTTCTCGGACGCTGATGGTGATGCAGAGACTCGCTATGAAATTGAGTGGTACCTCAACGGGGTTCTTGACGCAGTGTTCAAGGGCACAGGCGTCCCATCATCCTCGACTTCGAAGGGCCAATCCTGGACGGCTAAAGTTAGGGTCAGCGACGGGGCAACGTGGTCGCCATGGGCTACATCTGACACCGTTGTCATCGGCAACACAGCCCCGATTTCAACCTCTCTCGCTATCAGCCAAGAAACCCTCACGGCATTGGAAAGTGCAACGATCGAGTTTACCCATTCTGACGTCGACGGAGACGCCATGGCCAACTCTCAAATTATTTGGCTCAAGGACGGCGTGCGCGAACCAAGCCTCGATGGAAGCACCACCTTACCCTCCGAACAAACGACGAAGGGCGAAGTCTGGACGGTTCAAGTCAAAGCCGGCGATGGTACATTGCTCAGTGAAAACACCCTCACCAAAAGCATTGAAATTGTCAACTCCGCTCCCTCAATCGTTGTTGAATTGAGCGCAGACCCATCCATTCTCAATCCACTCAGTGCCAACATCAGCACAACAGATGTAGACGGTGACGTCCTTACATCAACCCTCAACTGGTACAGAAACGGTTTCCTTGAAGCGTCTCTGGCCAATCAAACGAGTGTACCTGCGCTCTTGCTCGGCCCCGGTCAAGTCTGGTCTGTTGAAGCGACCGTGAGCGACGGTACGGCAATTGGCCCGACTGCCTACCAATCCTCAACAGTGCTCAACCTTGCACCAAGTGCCCAATTGGAACAGCGTTCGGTTGTTGCATGGGTTGGTGAAATTGTCACCTTCGACGGCTCGACTTCGTCGGACCTCGACGGCAGAATTACCAGTTATTCTTGGAGTTGGTCTGACGTCAGTGGTGCATCTGGGGCAGGGGTTGGATCCACCTTCTCTTTCATTCCAAGCGGCGCCGCCTCAGTGACGCTCATTGTGGTGGATGACCTTGGTGCAACGGCGACTGAAAATCAAACATTCACCCCTACAGCAGGGCCTAAAGTGACGCAACTTGAAGCCTCAGCAGACAGTCAAACAGTGGAACTCACATGGTCCTATGAAGGACCAAATGCGACCTTCCAAATCCAACGAAACGGAGTCATCATCGACACGGTGAGCGTTCAAGAATTTTCGGACATGCCATTGACGGCAGGGCAAACCATGTACACCGTTCGCCCAGTTTTGGATGGCCTTGCGTTGCAAGACGGGGCTTCTGCTTCGGTGGCCATTGAAGTGACCGCAGAAGTTGAAGCAACATCCAGCGCAACCTCAGTTACTGGTTCAATCGTTGGTTTCTTTTTGCTCCTCATCGGTGTTGCCGCGCTTGGATTGATCGTACTTGAAAGGAGGGATTGAACTGTTCCAACGGCAAGTCAAGGTTCTTCTTTTGCTCCTTGTTCTCGTTGCATCAACCACGCTCGGCGCAGCAGAGCCAGGCGGTAACGGTGACGGGCTTCGCGACATGCAATGCGGTGGAGCGTGCCACGGGGATGCCGGACAAAACGCGACCTCAAGCCTCTCCCTTTCCATCGAGTTCGCTGAACACGTTTGGATGGGCCAGCCAACTGAAGTGACCATTGTTGTCCAAGGCGTTGATGTCAATCACGACGAAGGTTTGGTCGGGCTCTTCTTGCTCTCAAGCACCAACGCAAACGCAGACACACCACTTTCTGACGGCTGGGAAATCCTTTCTGACGGCAACGGCGGCATGGGGAATTACGTTGAACGGTCGACAAACGGCTCGGGAATTTCCCTCGAACACACATGGGTGTTGCGCCCCGATGCAGTTGGCATGCGCTCATTGTACGCCTCGGTGCACCACGGTGATGCCGGCGGTTCTTCTGAAGGCCGACCATTCTTTGGCGTCTCCGAAGCGTTTGAAATCGAAGTGGAGGCTGTCCCTGAAGATCTGCCTCGCCTTGATGATGCGTTCATTCCTACGAGCATGCGAGAGGTCGGTTCTGAAACCAAAATAGAATTGCATACCGCATTCACCGAAGCGGTCAGCGTGGAATGGAAAACAGAGGATGGAGCTGTATTGCAGGCGGCCGTGAACGCTACAACGCCCGACCATTGGGAATTTACGCTCCCCGCTGCACTGAACCCGTCGGTGCTGCAATGGCGCGCAACGCTCACCGGCGAAGGACCATCTCAGACGACGCCTTGGTTTGCAGTCGGTGCCCAAATTAGCCCAGAAGAGGTCGAAAATGGACCGATTTACCTGCAAGGGTTCGCCATGGGCCTGCTGTTGTTTGGAGCCGTTGTTGCACTTCAAAAACCACGAACCTCAACCGAACAGTCGGCGAAAATCTACGATGGTACTGATGAAATTACGGCGAGCATGGCCGAATCAAATCCAACCGAACCTTCGAGCCAAATTGCACCGTTGCCAGAGGGCGGTTTACCTCCCGGGTGGACGGCCGAACAGTGGGAGTGGTACGGCCATGAATACCTCGCTGGCACCTACGGAGATGGACAATCATGATCTCTTCAAACACCTTCCACGTCGTCGCTACTGAATTGGTCGTTGGCGCATACTCCTTGGCTGGCCTGGCGTTTTTGTTCTGTTGGCTCAGCCCTCGGTTGCCGTTCTCCCTTCATGACAAACAAGCCTCAGGCGATGCTGTTGCTCACGCAGCACTGATGTTTGGACTGCTTGCTACCCCATTCGCAATCTGGAGTGGACTTTCTTCAGCCCCCGGTGGGGAGATGGGGAGCGCCTTGTTGGCGAACAAGATGTTGTTTTCGTTGAGCGGGCTCGGCCTCGCATCGGCCACGGTTGTTGTCCGCTTGCGAACTGGAATCAGCGTATGGGATTCAACCCGCTCAAGCACCATTCAGGCGCTTTCCGGCGGTGGGGCTACGGGACTTATGTTGCTCACTGCCTCAGCAGGCGGTACCTTTGCACGAGGAGAATCTCTTCTGGATTGGCTTCATTTGCCATACAACGAGACATTGCTGATGCCGACCTTCCTCAGCGTCATTCTGCTTCTCTTGGGCATAACTTGTGCCACAATCGGTCTTCGATCTTCGGCTTAACCGTACATCGAGTTGTCTTGAGAAGATTCTGGTAGAGTCGCCCCGTCCATCATCGACTTGATTTGGGCTTCAAGGAATTCAGCTTCTTCAATCAGCGGTTGATGTGGTAAATCAATCGCAGGGAGGTAAGCGTTGAGGTGCTCAATGAGCGTGGCTGCTGCACGAGCGTCAGGGAAGCGTGGGTCTGCTTCAACCATGATCGACATGAGATCTAAGCCACGTCGTCGTGCTTCACTGAGGATCGCCGCATTGATGCCTTTGATGACGCCTTGATTCAAGAGCGGAATGCCGAGTTCCTTCAGCATTTCTCGCACCTTTGCATTGGCGCCAATTCCAACAACATCAACGCCTTCTGTGTCTTCATATTCAACAGAGGGTTCTGAGCCGTTTAGGCTGCCTTTCATGCCTTCTTTGGCAAAAGCATCAATCACGACACCTGCAACAATATTGTTTTCTTTGGACCATTCAAACATAGCCCAAACGATTTCGTTGATGAGGGGTTCAGGAACCACAAGTTCGCTCATCAACAGGATGACTTGCTCGCATCCTTCAATGGTGCATTGTGGTTTTCCAGCATAGGCACGGATGACCGGCATTGGTTCGCCTTCGCTGACAAGCGTGATCACCGGGAGTCGGTTGTCGACAACGGCGCCGACGAATTCGAGTTCCAGATGGTCGATGAGGAAATGTGCGACGACGCTTGAGACCATGCCAATGCTCGGGAAGCACGCTACGACGAGGGCGTTTTCCGTGTTGACATCCTTTGTAATGCGGACTTGAGGGCCTTCCATAGAGCCTACACAGCACCCCTTCTGTATCAACACTTTGCCTCCATTAGATGGCGCCGGTGCCTTCATGTTCGTTGAGGTGAAGCACGACTTATGGCCGATGAAGCACGACCACACATGCTTTCACCATCGGCTTGGAATCGCTATGAAACATGCCCCCGTATGTATTGGTTAAGCCGGCAAGGCCTTCCAAGAAAAGCAGGTATGGCGGCCTCCGTCGGAACAGCAGTCCACGCATCAGTTGAAGATTTACTCAACCTCGACATTACCGCTAAGCCCGACAGCGAGAGCGGTTGGATGGTCGAAGAAGCAGAAGGTGTGCTAAAGCGTCGTTGGGAAGAAGAGAAAGCCTCGTTCATGGCCACTCCACGGCGGCCAAAATGGAAGGAAGAAAAATGGAAAGACGCACTTCAGCACCAGCGCGGAGGCATCATCATGCTGCTCGACCACGTCGGCATTCGAGGCCTTGACCATCAGCGAATCACGGCCGCGTTATGGCGGAAAATTCAGTCGACGGCGATTGCAGTTGAAGGGGAACTCAAAACATCAGATGGGCGCCTCATGGGCCGCCTTGACTTGCTGATGGCAGACCTTGATGCAGATGGTAAGCCCAGTGGATGGCTTGTTGCGGACCTCAAAACCGGCCGCATCCCCGAAGGAGAACTCAAAGTCGACGTGAACCGTCAATTGAGAATGTACAGGGATATTCTTCTGGCCAACAATCCAGATGCTCCACCCGTTCGAACTGAAGGTTGGTACACGCATGATGCCTCGAAATGGGCTGCTGTTGGTGAGAGCGTGCTCGAAGATGCTTATGCAGCCTGGCAAGCCACAGTGCCAACACCAATGCCAATGGAGCCGACGGTTGGGGACGCCTCATGCGGTGGGTTTTGCGATTGGAAAGCCTGGTGCCCACATTGGTGGAACTGGCGCCATGAAAACGGAACGCTTCACAAGAGTGACTTTTCTGATGCGGTTGTGTTGTTGCATCATTTCGATCCCTCTTCTGGCGCTGCGGTGTTGGAACTATGCGAACCAATTAACGCCGAGGGCCGGGCTGTACCCACCGGAGTTCAACAGTCTGCAAAATTCTCGGATCGTGGCAAAGAAGCGTTGCAAGAAACGCTTGCTGCAGGCCATCAAGGGGCTTTATTCCTCGGGTCAGTCATGACAGCACAACGCGTCTGGCGGGTCGGCCACTGGTGCGATGTGCTGCCTTGGGCGCCGATGCCTGATGGCGTCGAACACCACAGATGAGACCTTTTTCCATGGACATCTTCTGCCATGGCATGAGTTGCATTGGACCAGTTATGCAATCAGGGATTTGCCGGTAAGGGCTAAAATCGTGCCTAGAGGGCGGCGAGGTACGCTTTGACGCGTTCTCTTGCTTCTTCATCTTCGATGCCCTTTGGCGAAAGCAACCACTGAATGTACCTCGGGTCTTCGAATTGGACTTCACTTAGGTGCCGCCCTTTGTTACGTCCGAAAGCCAGAACCATGTGGCCATCATCGATTCGGATTTTGCCCAATTTGTCGACCGGTTCGAGATCGGTGAGGCCCCGCCCTAAGTCGGATGAATCGGAACTCACGTTTCCATGAACCGCCCAGCGCTCGATTTCCTCAACCGATTTACGGAAGGAGGGCGCATGATCGATTGACAACTTCCAGAACAGCAACAGCGATGCAGCAGCATCAGCCGCCGCAGTGTGGGCGTCTTTCAAGGCAATACCGTGGCGGGTGCATTGTGCGCCAAGGCCGTGAGGCCGGCCTATCTTTAGGCGGCGCACCAGTTCGTATGTGTCCATGATTGCTTTTGGTTTCGGCGCTCGTTTTCCAAGACGAAGGTACTCGCTTTCCAACATGGCCATGTCGAACTTCCGAACGTTATGGCCAACAATAATCGCTCCCTCAATCAGTTCCGCAACAGCATCTGCAACGGTCGAAAAGCCTCCCTTTGAGCGAACATCGTGATCATAAATACCGTGCACTCGACTGGCACCGGCTGGAATCGGACGGCGCGGGTTGACCAGTTCCTCATAGTGAATCGCTCCACCCTCAGCATCGGCGCCAATGAGTGCCAGCTGTACAATTCGGTCATACTGGGTGGAGACCCCTGTCGTCTCCAAATCGAAAGCAAGCACGCGCTCACCATCAAAGACATCGGGGGCCATGTTCAACCAAGAACGCCGTCCCTCTTTCAACATCTCCTACAAGCAAACCGGGACCAAGCGTATGCAAACGCTCTCCTTTTCCTCTCAAGTCCAACAATATGTCCCGTTTGTCGCCTGGTCCAGTGGCTGGATTCAGCGCAATGAATCCGTCTCCGATAACAGCGGGTTTAGTGCGGTATGAATCCCCAACGGTTAGAAAGGGAAGCCGGGTCGAAAGGCTTGATGTGGAGACTTCATGAAGCCCGACGGGTTTGCTTTGTGCTTCTCGCTGCTTTGGTTATGGCTACAACATCGCTTGCTGGATGCACCGGGGTTCTGGACACAACGGTCGCACCAAGGGCCACACTGAACGCATATCCACTGCAAATCCAAGAAGGCGAAACAGTCACCTTCGATGCCCGTGATTCCGAAGCGGTTGAAGGCGTCATCACCTCATACGCATGGTCCTTTGGCGACGGGCTGCAATCCGAAACCGTGTCAGGTTTTACCTCACACACATACTCGACGTTTGGCATCTTTACCGCCCAACTGACCATCACAAACGATCAGGGCGGAACCGATGACATTACGGCGACCGTCATTGTCAACGGGGCACCTCAGCTGAACCTGACTTTCCCAGAAGTAATTCGGTCGGGCGATTCAGCGTTGCTTGATGCCAGCGGCAGTTATGACCCCGAAGGTAAAACCCTCGAAATGGCTTGGGATTTAGATTGGAGCGAGGATTCTGACCGAGACGGAGACACTCGAAACGATGTTGATGCGACAACAGATACCGTTCTTCTCCCAACCAACAAATCTGGCACCATCACGGGGAGCCTGTTCCTCGATGATGGCGACGGGGCGACCGCCCAACAAGTGTTCACCCTCGATATCTTGACTCGACGGTACGAGGTAAAATGGAAGACCATGGAACTCGAATTCTCTTGGGATGAATACCTCGAGCAGGGCGAGGAATGGCAAGGCAACATCACCCCTGGTGCACAGGGCCGCATTTTGGATTTCGAAGGCGTCTTAACGCTCGATCAAGATGTGCTCGCACCACAAGATAACTTCAGCTTGAGCGTTTTTATCCTCGATGACGGATTCAAGCAAACCGATCAAACCGCTGGCGACAATGTAACATCGAACGAATCTGCGACAGCCGTTGTTTCAGCGGAAGGATTGAACCCATTCGGAGAGGATGGTATTTTTGATTCTGATTCCGAAGAAGCGTTGCTTGAATTGCTGCTCATGGACGCAAACGCCCGCGCCGGACAAGGCAGCTGGACGTGGAGCGTCGTGGCCCAGCAAGCCGATCCAGACCCGATTTTCGAAGGCACCCCGGATCCAGATCCAGGCAACGACTGGTCGTTGACGGTCATCATCAAAGTTCACATGCCAGAATTGATTGAAATCGCTTACGAGTGACCACTTTGGTCAATGGAAAGGCGTATCAACCACCTGCCCTTCGTATGGTTTGATTGCCATGGTCGAGAGCGTCGAAATCAGCCGCATCAACATTCGAGATGCCTTGTCCGTTGATGTTTCGGTCTGGATGAACCACCCCAACGACATGGACTTCAGACCCGCTCTTTCGGTGTCTGGAAACACCTTCACCATCTCAAGCCTCACCGACGGTGCGTCGCTTGCATCGATTGACCTTGACGAGGATCAAATGGAAGCGGTTGTCCGAGATCAGGCAGCGGAACTCCGTGTGAAATTCCATGTCAAAGGCATGCATGGAGAATTGAAAACAATTCATCCAATCATTGCAGATGGAAAAGCGAAGAAACTTGCTACTGCAAACTGGAAAACCACTCAGAAAGTCACTTTTGAGTGAAATTAACCATCTTTCGAGGATGGGAGTGCCACCGTTTCTTTCATAGCGGTTCAATTTGATTTTCAGTTCATGCCACCAAGAAGGGAAGGAAAGGGTTCACAAAAAAAAGCCCGCTTTGAACGATTGAAAATAGAAATTTTGAGGTTTGTCGGGGCCAATCCTGGCTGTTCAGCTCAATCAATTGTGGCTTGCCTCTCAAACGATCGGGCCATGCGCAACCACGGCCTCACACCGCGCAAGGTTGGCTTCTTCATCCCGCGACACCTCGGCGACTGCCTTGAATGGTGGCAAGATCACACCGCAGGACGAAGGGTCTACGGTGAACTTGGATGCACCCAATCGCCTCACAAATCGTGAATCTTAGCCACACAATGAGGGGCGCACTCATGTATGGTGTTGCCCGCCCATGAATCATGACAGGTACCGTTGCTGCCTATTTCGACCTCGATGGCACTCTATTGGATGCTTCGAGCGAGAAAACTCTAGCCACGGATCTGGCCAAGCGCCGGCCATGGCGTATTCCTGTTGGTGCGGTCAGCTGGACCCTTGGTTTCGTGGGTAACCTGCTCCGTGGTCGCGCTTTCTATGACGCTGCACGCAACAGAGGTCATTTTTCACTCGCTTCTTGGGACGTGCTGGAGGCGTATTCTCAGCGGCTGGCTGTTGAAAAGCTGGCACCCCGTGTGACGGATGAAGCCAAAGCAAAACTGGCTTGGCATCGAGAACAAGGCCATCGGCTCGTGTTGGTCACAGCAACGATTGCACCAATGGCTGAAGCGATGGCGAAGGTACTCGATATGGACGCAGTGTATGGATGTGGGCCACCAAAACGCACGGGCATTATGAGCGGTTCAGAACGCGGTTGGTCGGTTCCTCGTCGAAAAGGAAAGGTCCCTGTTGTCGAAGCGGATGCGCTTGAGAACGGTCATGACTTGGCCTTGTGCTACGGTTATGGAAACACACTTGCCGATTCATGGTTCATGCGAGTAACAGGCCATCCAGTGGCGATCAATCCAGAAGGGTCATTGCGCCGACTTTCCGAAGAAAAAGGATGGCCAATGCATCAATGGCGCATTTGAACACGAACGCTTTCGCAGCACTCGTAAAAGAGCGGCCCCACCGCGATTCGAACACGGGTTGCTGGCTCCGCAAGCCGGCGTGATATCCAAGCTACACTATAGGGCCTTGGTGTTCGGTCCACCGACCGCTTGGATATAAGCGCAACGGGTTGCGTTTTGTTCATGAAAGCAAGAGCCAAGCAAGCCTTCTTCACGGCTCACCGTTTCGCAGGTTCATGGCCGTTGAACTTGCGCGTAGGGTCGACTATGCAATGTTGGATGGAGCCAACATCGCTTACTACCCGCGAATCTTCGATCTTGCCCACCGTTTTTTCGAAGAAGCATGGGAGCCAATGTGCGGCGTTTCCTATCCTGAAATGATTAATCAACGAAAAGTAGGCTTCCCAGTTGTCAATGTAGAAGCTGACTTTATCGCTCCGTTGAAGTACGGTGATATGATTCACGCAACGCTTTCAATTGTGAACGTAGGTACGTCCTCTTGCACTTGGAAGTACGTGTTGCGCAATCAAGACGAGGTAATGTTGTGGCGCTCGAATCAAGTGACGGTTTGCGTCAACATGGACACCCTCAAGCCCCAACCTATTCCTGACGACTTGCGAGCAGGCTTGCTTGCGCATCTTGTGGAGGGTGGCCAATGAGCGACATGGACCTTGGATTCTCAATGCGGATGGAAGACGAAGCATCTGTGCCAACCCCTCCTCTGGATATGTTCGCCGTACGACCCGACACAAAAGGCCCGAAATCTGTAGCAGTGTTGATTTTCTTTGGGGCAATTCTGCTGGCCGGGCAAGGCTACGGTGACTATCAACTTCATACCGCAGAGGATTTGTCAGATTCGGAGGTTGAAACACTGTTGACCACCCCAAACAGTCAGGCGGATGATGCCGATGACATTACGGTCGAGCAGTATCAAGAATTTCATGATCAGGCTCGAGACTCTGGTGGCTACGGCCTCCGTGCAGGCGGGTTAGCAATCGGTACGTTGCTCATGTTTGTAGGCTCGATTTTCCTGTTCCAGCTCAAACCGTGGGGTGCTTGGTTGAACGTTGCCGGTGCCGGCATAGGGCTTGTTGCTGGTGTGGCTGGAAGTTGGTTAATTGGCGATGCGGCCGTGAACAACCTGTCTGGGCCACTGTTGCTCACGTATGAGATATCGACGTACTTCTGTGGTGTTTGCATGGTGACATGCATTGGGCTTGCAGGCTTGCCGTTGCTGAACGCCAGGGCACGAATGGCTCTTTATCCAAATCCAAAAGTTCGAATCGCCCACGAAGAAGAGTGAACAACATCAGGCATCGCTTGGGCGGGGCCATTTTTTGGCAAGCGCCTTTTGCAAGCCCTCGTCCATCGTGGCGTTCCACCAATCGCTGCCTTGCCAGATGGCGTATTTTCCTCGGATGCCTCTCAAATCGGCTCCAGCGAATTTACAATTGCGGAAGTTGGAGAGGTTGAGCCTCGCCTTACGGAGGTCAGCCCCGCGGAAATCAGCCCCGTCAAAAGCAGATTTCATCAAGTCGACTTCATACATTGAGGCACGTCGAAAGTCGCAGTGGGAGAAATCGCCCTCGGTTAAATCAGCCCCATCAAGAATGCTTCGTTTGAAGTTAGACCCGGCGTGGCGCCCCTTTCTCAACACTTCAGAAGCATGGTTCTGAAACGACCAATCAAGCACAACAGATTGGACTTCGCCCGTTGATTCTCGAGGGTCGTCGCCCCCGCCACCCGACATCACCATGGTAATCAGTCATGCCGTGGAGCGTTTATCAAGATGAGCACGACCTTCTTCGGTCAAATGAGCAAATCTGTTTTTATCTTCCTTGCCAGCAGGGATCATCAGGAAGTTCCGTTCTCGCAATCGGTTGAGGTAGAGTGATAAATTCCCTGGAGGGTCGATTTTTGCGTCTTCAAAGAGTTGGTTGATGACCCGTGGAGGGCTGTCTTGAATGCCTTCAACGCCGCGCAGGTAGTGAATCGCTCCAAGAACTTGGTCAGGTTTGCGTTCTAACGAGCACGTGTCCAACAACACTCTGAATGCGGAACCTCGCTCGGGAAGGCCTTTTTCTTTTGCCGCAGAAACGGCCGCCTGCAAGGCCTCCGTACGCGCTTGTGCCAGCCGGTCAAGCATGATTGTCCAAGTGTCATCTTGCCGATGGAGCATCAATTGTTCTTCAACATCTGATGCAGCACCTTCGAGATCAATCTCGATGTCTCCTGCGATGATAGAAACCCTGCTGGTCGTATCCACGGTGTCTCCCCACCCGAAAGTGTACGTCTGCGCCGTATAACCCTTTATCGTTCATGTCATGCCACAAAACTGGCATTTGCATCGTAAAATGGAGCCAAATACTCGATATTCACCCCCCCTATAGCCGTAAGGAACTTGAAGGATAGGCCATCACACACCATTCGTGACCTCCATGGACCAAACCGGCCGAACCGCCCCATTGTTGCTCGTCCTTCTGTTGTTGCTGCAATGCTTCGCCGCTGTAACGGTGAGCGCGAACCCCACTGGGGGCATGGTTAGCACCTTTGACGGAGGGAGCGCTGCACCCAGCATAACGGTCACAGGGGGCCAGATTGACAATACCAGCCTCGGCATCGAAGTGCCAAGAAATGTGACGTTTGATTCAGCTTCGTTTTTGATCAACGCCAAGGACGAGGTAAACTCTCCAGGCCAAGTCTACATCGACATCGGCGAAGATGGCATCAAAGAATGGGCCTATGAGGGCGCCGGATATGGGAACTTAGGCCATCAAAACTCGTTCTTTAACGGCAACACTTCAGCAGACATGTTCTCAACTGGCTCTGTTTCTTCTCCGCCCCTCTTCTTACCCTTCGCAGCCTCGATTGCTTCGGCTGAACTGAATGCATCCTTTGCTCCAGAGGTGAATGGCGGGTTGATGGCCGTTGGCGCAGTAACAGATTACACCTCAGGCGATACTGATAACGATACTCTGCCAGAAATTGCAGTGCTGTCGCGCGACTCGAGTGTAACAGGCTTCAACGCAGGTGTCCTCGTCATTGACTGGACTGCTGCAGGACTAAACGCCTCATCATGGGTGCAAACGTGCGCAGGTGCAACAGAGGTAGATTTGGGCGATTTCAATGGCGACGGCCATGAAGATTTGGTCACATTTGCTTATGGTGCAGATCTTGCTTGCGTCCACTTTACCAACCCAAACACCTCCGCACTCGGGTCGGCTCAACCGCTCGCTCTCTACACCGGCAGCATTGCTGGAGCGGTAGGGGATTTCAACCTCGACGGCCATGCTGATGTGGTTTCGATTCATTCAGGCGGGCAGTTCGTTGTTCGAACGTACAGCGACAAAACCAGCAGTTTCGGAGCCAACCAAACACACACCCTCAACATGAACAACACCGCCACGGCAACGACCTTGCTCTGGATGACAGCAGGCGAATTTAACAGCAATAATTCCACGTTTTCGGTGATTGTTACCGACCTGTTCGGCCACACAACGCCCCTCGGTTGGGTCAATGGGAGCGGGATCACTGAAAGCCCATACCACTTCGACGGTATAGGATCACAACCAATTGCAGGAGATATCGATAGCGATGGCGACATTGACTTTATTGGTCAAAATCCACAAGGCTATACGATTGCCCTAAACATTGGTTTGCAATGGAACACCACCGCTGTCTTGGCGACCAATGAACTCGCCACTGCGAGTGCCCTGATCAATGCCTCTGTGTTCGACCACGATGGGGACGGGGTGAATTCCCTTGTTGTGCCCAACCCGAGCACAACCGATGGCAACGCACAAACCATGGAAGGCAACTTGACCGTTTATACATTGAATTCAACCCAAATTGGAAACATTTCTTCGGTGGTACAACCATGGTCCATTCCGGCCAATGCACAACCAGTGGACATGAATGGAGACGGCTTGATGGAACATGTCGTTGCAGCCGGCGAATCCACATTGGGATTGTTTATTGGCGCATGGCACCAAGTTGCAATGGACGTCGATAGCGATGGACAGGACGACTTGGAAGCCTCCGGCTATGCAGGGCACGCAGCCTACGGTATGACGCCGCTTTACATCCTTGATCCGATGGGGAACATTACCAACACCCTCTCTCCGTTGATGAACGCGCTCCCTTACACGGAAGACGGATTCGGAGTTCGCCTCTCAAGCCTCAGTTTCGCATTCTCAAACACTGGAAACGGGAGCTTCAACATTTCAGGAATGGACATCGGCTATGATGCGGACTTTATCGTAGAGAACAACCCATTCTCTGCGGGAAACCTCACCAACATCATCAACCAGCAACAAACAGCAGGCACGGGTAATTTCGTGGTTGCCCTTCCAGTTCATGCAACGCTGAACGGGACGTTTGCAGTGTCTGGCTTGGTTGCCCAATACAGCCCTGGCGCACCAAACCTTTCGCTTCCCCCCACGCCAACCGTTAGCGTGACAGAACTCACTTCCGATCGGGTTCAATTGGAGTGGCAGGACATGCTTGATTTTGGTGAGGATCTGATCGAATTTGAAATCTTCAGAACCTCCGTGGGCGTGCCCTTTGATTTGACATCAGCGCACGCTGTTGAAGGCAACAACATGACTGTTGATGGCGAGGTAGTCCACGGTGAGACCTACGTCTATGGCGTTCGTTCCCTCCATGCGTACGGCGTCACGAGCGCTATGTCGACACCGCTGAGTGTAACCATTCCATACCCTGCGCCACCCGGCGCTGTGCTGGGATTGATTGCCGTTGATACGCCAGGGGATACCGGTGGTTCAATCGATGTGACTTGGAACATCTCAATCGATGGAGCGGTCGAGTACCGCGTGTACGTTGAAACACAAGCCATCGAGGCACTTGATGGATTGCAGGCCATTGCAACCCTTCCTCATTCCACCAGCAACGCCACCATGATGGTGAGTACTGCTAACCTTGGGCTCATTACGATTGACGGCGATGCCTATTATGCCGCTGTAGTGGCTTTTGACGGGTACGGTAATGCAACCGAATCCTTCGCCTCGGTTGGACCAATCTCCTCGCTCAACAATTCACTGCGAAGCGCCCTCATCGAATACGATCTGTCTTCAACAGGCAGCAGCGGGCAAGATGATTTCAGTCTGAGCGCTCTTGATTCACTTTACCTCAACATCACCTTGAGCGCCGACGGTACACCCCTGAGCGGCGAAAACCTCGAGTTAGAAATTGCAGCATCTGGCGCGAGCATCAAGTACGCCGGTACCACGGACGCAAACGGCATTTGGCAAGCCGTTGCGGTTGAGGACCTTGCACAACTTGGTGGCACGTTCACCACCTTCTTTGACACTGCAACGATGACCATCGAATACCTCGGCACAGCAGGAAACGCAACCATGCAACCGGTTGCAGCTGAAACCCTCATACTCGAGGGACTTGGGATCCTTCGTGCCAACATTGATGTGAATGATATGGCCCTTCAACTCGATGAAACAGGCGTGTTTGAACTTGAGCTTGATTTGGAAGCAGAACTGGCAACGCAAAACACCTACCTTGAGGGCCTCACATATACATGGGAGCAGCGCAATTCATCTGGCAACATCACCAGCAGCGGCGCGATTGAAGTCAAAGGTGGTCAACTCCTTCTTTCAGGAACTGCCAATCAAACGGACACCCTCACCCTCACTTCCGACCCAAGCAAGACCTGGATCTCACCTTCGATTGATCCGTTGATGTTCACTTTCACTGGTGGCCCGGACACGGGCTCCAATCAAACCACAGACGACAACGGCACGAACGATACCAATACCACGCAAGAGCCTACATTCCCAGACGCCACCCTACCGGGCACTGTTGATTGTGGGACAGCGACCTACCCTTGGATTGACGACGGCACCGATGCCCCCATCACGTGCACCATTACCAATCCAAATCCGTTTGATGTGATGCTTGGTTTCTCTTGGATTTTGTATCCGACCACGCCACCTCCGTTGACCTTTGAATACGTTTTGGGAGAGCCGGGAACTGAAACTATTTCAGCAACTGGAACAACACAAATTGAATTTACTCCAGTCCGAAATGGCCCCTCTGATGGATTGTTCCCGGGCCTCCAAGGTGTCGACTATGCGTTCTTTTTCACATGCAGCGAATACGGGGGCCAAAACCTGTGCGACTCCATGACCACGCCCACAGCAACCGTTGAGGGTGAATTTCAATGGACGCTTGGTGAACAACCACAGGTCGATGAGCCAATTGCAACCCCACCTGCTGACGCAAAGAGTTCCACGCCTCTCATTGTTGGCAGCGTTGTCGGCGTTCTGCTGCTTGTCGCCATCATTGGCGGCGCGATCGTTCTGCGAAGCGGCCAAGAGGAAGAAGACGATTGGTACTCGGCCGAGGAGGAAGACGAAGAATCAGCTCCAGCAGCCGAGAAACCGACGGAATCCCCAAGCCGAACCCTCGGTGAACTTCGGTCAGAAGGCCGGTCACTCGATGATGTTGAAGCACCGGAAGAGCGACGACCGAGCCTGTTTGATGAATTCAATTCGAACTCTGACTCAGAGATTGAATCCTACCAGCCCGTGAGTGAGTCGGTTGAACCATCGTTCGGCGAAGAAGAGGGCACTGAAGAAG
>DUKM01000054.1:18703-21446 GCA_013329255.1 Candidatus Poseidoniaceae archaeon
AGAAGACGGCATCAGTGTTGACGAAAACGGCACCGAATGGTGGGAAGATGAGGAAGGCGTCTGGTGGTACCGGGAAGAAGGCTGGGAAGACTGGGCGGTTTGGGAAGAATAACCTTCATCGCAGGTCTTTTCATAGGGTCGTTCTCACCACAACATGGAGGGCATTTGATGGAACATGAATTGAAGGGCTATGCACTTGTCTTGCAAGAAGGTGCAGATCCACGAACCGGTGGTGTTGCTATTGCAGGCTTTACCACGGCTGGTATGGTTGGCGTTATTGCAGCCGCGCACATCATCAAGACGCTGAAAATGCGTCAACTTGGCACGGTTTTGAATGCAGAGTTTCCAGCGGTTGCCCTGATTCACAACGAGATTCCAAAGCACCCTGTCCGGGTCTATCAGGGCGATGGCATTGGTGTATTCACCTCCGAAATACAATTCAAGAACGAGCAGGACATCATGTTCGCTTCGACCGTTTTGGAATGGTTCACCAAAGGCGGATTTGATCGTCTCATCATCATCGACGGCCTTGTTGGCTCCGGCGACGTCCAAGCGGGCCAGTTGTTTGGCGTTGGTTCATCAGAGGCGGCACGAGTGCGGTTGCGAAATTCAGGTATTGAGCCAATTCAGCAAGGCATTGTTGCAGGCATCACTGGATTCCTCTTGGGTGAAGGCGACCGACTTGGGATTGACGTGACGGCCTTGTTGGCTGAAGCAAGCCCGCTTTACCCCGATGCAAGGGCGGCAGCACTCGCCGTTGAAGCCGTCGGGGAACTGACTGGTTTGGAAATTCCACTCACTGAATTGCTTGAAAACGCTCAAACCATCGAGTCAAGCGTCCAAGAGGTCATAGAAAATTCACGGACCATGTTGCCAGGGCCTCACATCGATATCCCTGATGATCCTTCACTCGACCCTTCAGTTGGTTGAACCGCTGGTGGTTTGAACAACCTTCACAACCGTTTCAAACGGCGCGTCGGTCACAAGCATCGGTTCCAGATCAGGATAGCGTGCAGCAGCATGGCCTGATTCAATCAGTGCCGCAATTAATTTCTCAATTTTCGGAGCACCGCCAACGCCGCACAAACGAGGCAACGCATCGAGGCTCAACAGCAGGTGGTCGCGACTCATGAGGTCGGCAGCCTCTGCAATGTAGCGAACCCCTCTGCGGACTTCTCTTGAGGAATATTCAATGTCTTCATCGTTCCAAATCAAGCCAAACTCACGTCCCCGATCTATGTCTTCTGGCTTTGGGTGACACAGTTCAAGCGCTCTTTCTTCAGTCATCCGTCCTGCGACCTCCTTGTGCCACATCGGACCAATCCACATCGGGCCGCTTGCGTTCGGTAATTGTTCAGGCGCAGGGTGCTGGACAAACCGGTAGGGTATGTCCTCGCATCGAACCCGCCAGCCGATTGATTTTCGAATGGCGGTTGCTTCAGATTTGCTTGTTCGGACAAGCAGGGAAATTCGCACATGATGGCCGTCAAATAAGGCCAGGAGAGGTGTGACCACCTTATCAAGACGGGCAGCGGTTGTGGCCACAGTGCCCAGCAGCAAACGAACCGCATCATCATGAGCGTATTCATCAACCAGTCCTTTGGCTTGGTAGCGCCTTGCTTGGCTGGAAGGTGAAGAACCCGTTAAGGCGGCGGTATCTGTTGCGGTCACTTCGAGCACACCGGTACGCGACAGGCTCTGCAATGCAGCATCAAGAAATTGAATTGGGGAGCCAAATGGATCCAAATCGACCCATTGGTAGGCCGCATCCACCATCGCCATCCTCGCATCGAGGCGCTGGAAATGCACCCCATTGTCAAACACGGCCGTTGAGGTTTGGCCGTGGCGGTCGCCTTCAGGTTCGTGTTCAACCGGTGTGTGAGGTGGGTGTTTAGCGTGAGACATCTTCGCCCAAGACAGTGCGAATTCATCCAAATCATTCGCAGTAATTCGCAATCGATGCTGAAGTTCGCCGGGGATTTCGTTGCGCCATCGCCGGATACGTACCCCGGTTGCGCACAAAGCGTCGAGGGCCCGAATCGGTCGCTGCTCCTTGACCAGCCATTCATGTTCGAGGGCGTCCGTTAGGAGCATCACGCTGCGGGTTCGAGCTGGAGCCATCGCCGGATTGAGAAAGCCGGGGCCTGTGCGCTTTGCCGGGCCTCTTGGCATGTGCGTGGGCCGTTCTTGTTCTTCCATGAGGTGGATTAATGTGCGACCTTCAAGCCACATTTGACCTGGCCAGCCAGCAGGATGTTTGCCCTGTTGTACCTCCTCGCCCATGCTCCTCGGTGACACTGCTCATTGAAGACCGCACCGATGGACAAAGGTATGGCCATCACAATTCGGTTGAAGATGTGACACTTGGTGTGAAAATGCACACTAAGGCTTATACCGCATCCGATGTCCTAACGTTAGTTATGTCCTTATTGAAATCCAATAAAGCGATGCTTGCAGCCGGCTTAATGTTCCTCCTTCTAAACCTCGCAGTTTTGGCGCCACTATCGACTGGTGGAGTCCAAGATGCAGTCGACGAAACATTTGCGACCTACACAAAAGATACAGCATGTGCCAACGATGATTGCACGGAAGCAGAGGCCGAATGGGCAGTTTCTACTTCTCAGCGAGACTATTCCGCTTGGTCAATAACAAATCTTGAGGATATCATGGCCAACGGTACGGAACCGGCGTATGACGAAATTGGACCATTCACTTATGATATTACCAAAACGAACACTATTAC
>DUKM01000054.1:21835-22058 GCA_013329255.1 Candidatus Poseidoniaceae archaeon
AGATAGCGCAAACCCATGTGACACTCTTGTAACTCAAATAAATATTGGATTCCAACCACAGGTGATCGGTGCAACAGGAATGGCAATTAATGGAATTATGGAACTCACCAAAGTCGCATTCTCAGCCGGTATGCTGGGTGCTGATTTGGAAAGCATGCAAGCAGGTTCAGCAACAGCCACAACCATCTCAGCACAAATCGCAGGTGCATCGGCTCAAATGCAA
>DUKM01000025.1:0-627 GCA_013329255.1 Candidatus Poseidoniaceae archaeon
CATGCCTCGTGTTGCTGAAATCGATCGTGCCATCCTCGCCCAACTTCGAAAGAACGGTCGTATGTCCTATGTTGACTTGGCCCGAGAAGTAAGTGCATCGGAGCGCACCGTTCGAACGCACGTTCGTAAAATGGAGGAAGAAGGCACCATTCGCGGCTACACCGTTCGAGAAGGAGGCGTTGGATTAACCGCCCTCGTTCGAATCAAAGTTTCACCAGGTGCCGAAATCGGCTCCTTTGCTTCCGAAGTCACTGGCTGGGACGGCATAGAAATCATTTACGAAATCTCTGGCGATGCAGATTTGGTCGCTCTTGTTCACGTTGATGACACCATGTCGCTTCGAACACTGTTGGACAAAATGTGGCTTGCTGCACCTAATGAAATCGCATCAACAACCACGGAACTTGTGCTCGAGCAGTACTGATTATTCCTCTTCTGAGGGCGGAGTCTCTACCTTCGGTTTCTCCGTTGGCGCTGGAAGCCCGTAGTCAATGCCGCAACTGCGGCACACCATCTTCTCATCCCAATCGCATTGTCTTCGGCAGCCACTCATTTCGAAAACCTCGTTCAGGCGGTCCATTTCACAGAGCAACCAATTGACTCGGTTTGCTCTACGGCGGGAGTTTG
>DUKM01000025.1:991-5244 GCA_013329255.1 Candidatus Poseidoniaceae archaeon
GGTTGGATCTCTTGGAGCATCGTCCATTCGCCCCTGATACACCAAACGATTGTCTGCACCAAAGAGGAAAAATTCAGGTGTGCGTTGAGCGCCGTAAGCATGTGCGATGTCTTGAGAGAGATCATGAAGGTAAGGGTAACCCATCGAAGTGGCTCGTTTTTGCATGTGTTCAAACGAGTCGTTTGGATAGACAATTGGGTCATTCGAATTGATGCCGACAAAACCAATGCCGGCTTCATTGCACATCACGGCCATCGATTCCATTCGGGTGACGCTGGCGACCACATAGGGGCAATGGTTGCATTCGAAGACAACAACGGTTCCGTTAGCGCCTTTTGCATCCTCGAACGACATCGGGTTGTTGCCTTTGCCAGCATGAGCATTTGTGAGTTTAAAGGATGGGGCTGCATCTCCAGTCGCAAGGGGCATGGTACCCTCCAATCGCTCAAACCTCTAAACAACTTGCATTTTAGTCGCCTCGCCGGAAAAAGAGTTATCTAGGGAAAAGATGGTTTTTTTTATCATGCAACCACAAATGCAAACTTTGTCCGCAGCCCGACCAGCCAACATGATGTCAATCATGGACGCCGTGAAAACATGTTTACAACAATATGTTGGTTTCGACGGCCGAGCCAGCCGCTCTGAGTATTGGTGGTTCCTGTTGGTGTTGGTTATCGCAGGTGTTGTGACCAATATTTTGGATGGTATCATTTTTGGCTTTGGATTAACAGACCCAACATGGATCAGTTCGGCTCTTAACCTTGGTTTGTTCCTTCCAACACTTGCCGTTGTCTTCCGAAGATTGCACGACCATGGCAAATCTGGTTGGAATGTATGTTGGGTTTTCCTACCAGTATTGGGACTTTTCTACCTCATTTACCTCATGATTATTGACGGTGAGGCCCAAGGCAACGCATACGGTCCTGCTCCCACAAACACGCTCTAATCAGGATTTAGAATTCCAAGCGTTCAAGTTCTCAAGCGGAATCCACAACCATGACCGCCCACACCGTACACTGTGGCGGGCACATCACGTTGTTGTTTTCTATTTGGAAGGACGCTAGGCTTGCTCGTTTTCAAGGCAGCAGAGGGGCTGGGTTCAACGTTATTGATGGCGTTGAGGCGACCATCAAGCACTTCGACACAAACGATCCGTTGGAGCCCGGACTTCTCTCTCAAGGGTCTGAACTCGATGAACCACCCGTACAGGCTAAAGACGGTGAAATCCGATTGAGCGTGACCTCAATGGACGGCACTGCAATCACTCATTCGACCAATCTTTACACGGATTTAATCGAGGCATTGCGTGGAGTTGGATTGATTGACCGCCCCGAGAGTTTTGATGTTGAAGTCACATTGAGTTTGCCGGTAAGTCAAGGCTTTGGCATGTCGGCTGCAGGCCTGGTTGCGGTGGCTCGAGCGTTTCATCTGCACAGTGGTATCGGCAAGGATGATCAATACTTACGAATCGCTCATCGCATCGAAAGGCTTCACAGCGGAGGTCTTGGTGACGTGCTTGGAATCGCAGCAGGTGGCGTTGAACTTCGCTTGGAAGCCGGAGCGCCAGGCGTCGGGGGCAAGGCCGTTGGGTTCCAGACACAGCAACCCGTTCTCTTGGTTTGGAAGCCCGATGAGTCAAGGCACACATCGAATTACATCGATGATGAAAAATGGCAGCAATCAATTTCCAAAGCTGGGGAGAAAGCCGTACAAACCCTTCGATTGAAACCTTGGGGCCCTGAACGGTGGCCTGATTTGATGTTGGAATCACGGACCTTCGCACAGGCTTCGGATTTGCTTGAAGAGCCCGAGCGAAAAACATTGAACGAAACCGTCATGAACGAACTTCGAAAATTAGACCTCCAATCGCGCGTCTTTGTGCGCCTGTGCATGCTTGGCGTGTCGCTGGCTATTCTACCAAGGCGTCTTGAGGAGCCGCTTGAAGATGAAGAAATCGACCGCATCGCAGGAGCGTTGAGAAGCCTCAACCTTGGCGTGCGCCACACTTCCATTTCCTGATCAATCGGTAGCGTCGAACGCTCTCAAATCAAGAACATTAGCGTCCAAAAGGGTGCAGCCGGGCATGAAGAGGTTCTCGCTGAAACCGTGACGGTATACCACTGCGCCGCTGCCCCATTCCTCGATGTAACGGTCCATTTGCTTGGCCATTTTCTTTCGCTGGAATTCGACATCTGCGCCGTAAAAGTGCTTGGCATCAATCCATGCAACTGGCCGTTCATTGATGTAGACATGATCCAAGAACAGAATGTCAGGTGTCCGGACTGGCCGGCCAAGGGTTTGTTTTTGCTCCTTGACCATTTCCGGTTGCCTGCGAAGTCGAACACCTTGCTCTTCAAACCAGTCGGCAAGGATGTCTTCGAAAAGATCGGCTTTTTCCTGAGATTCACCCTGGTCAACGTTGGATACGCGATCTGCTGCCTCTGCGGCTTCAAATTCATCGCGCTCACGCTGCTTCAGCCGGCTTGGCTCTCTCAAACTCTCCTTGATTTTGGTTTTCGACCAACGCATCTCTGCTAGAATTAGTCGGAAGACGTTCATTGGTGGGCCGTCGAAGCGCTGTGAAATATCAACCACGCTCACGCCCTCTTTGTAGAGGCGAAGCATGTCTTTCCCACGGGATCTCAAGCGCCCGTGGCCATACACCGTTTTTTGCTGCATCAAGGCAGAACGAAGTGAAAGGGCTTGATCGAGCGTCATGTTATGATCGCTGACAATGACGGCCAATTCGTCAACGCGTTCATCATCAAGCCATCCAAACTCTCCCCGCCGAAGCACCAACTTGGAAAGTGCTTCTTCGTCCTTAAGCGGCACGGGTTCTGTGGTCCATGTGAAGTTGAAAGTGCGTGGTTCTTCCATGCCCTCTGGGAATCCGAGCGGTGCCTCGTCGCGGTCAAAGCGCTTATTTGCACTCAAATCCATCGCTGCAATGCTCTCAGCATGCCGTTCTTGGAGCAGCGCTTTTGGGGTCCCGCCGTACCGTTTTGGACGGCGGTTGGAGCCGCTTCGGTTCGAACGGTTGTTGCGCGAACGGCCGCGATTGTTTCCTCTTTTATCCGAGGAATTGGAACGTTTGTCGTCCTCATTTTGGCCGCTCATTGAACATGGTCGTCGACGAGGCTCCATGAACACTCGCTTTCATTCTGATTCAGCGTCAAGCGATTCAAGAGAGGCTGGAATCTCGACGCTGCCAGCCGTGCAGGCATCCTTCAACCACTGTTTAGCCATCGCTCTAGGCAACCGGTTTACACGCCCTTGCATGAATTTGGCCCACCAGCGGGTGTTCCACCATGCTGCTATTTCGACGCCACCGTCCTCTTCGCCCCATACCGTCACCGACAAGCGCAGATCGGCGATGGCATTACCGAGGGGGCGCCCTTCGCGTTGTTGACCTTCCCAAATGAATTCAATCTCAAGAAAGTGAGGTGATTCACTTGTTCTTATGCTCTTCACAGTCCACATTTCTTCAATCAAACGTTGGCGTTCGATGCGATGCAGATCAAACCGTTGGCCTTCGACGAGTGGACCGTTTTGTTGTGAAAGAATGCGTCCTGCGGAGGAGTGCCAACTTGGCCATCTGTCAAGGTGGAGGAGGTTCACCATGACCTCTTTGCAGGCATGGAGCTCTAGCGGCTGACGCCATACACCGTTTGGGGCCTCCATGAACTGCCGTTGAAGGAATTCTCTTTGAAGCCGTCGGGTACGAAAGAAGCGGGGTTTCAAATGCAATAAGTCAATCCGGAAACCATGCGATGCGCGTTTACAGCGGCCATTTCCTTCCTTTTCGTGTTTGCATCGTTCTCGACAGGAGTTGTGAACTCGCCAAACCTGCTGGATTCAACAGACCAACCAAAGCATGTTGAAGGGGACAACACAACTGCTGAATTAGCCTACGGCTGGGCGACAAGTGCGGGAGGCGCTCTCGACGATTTCATTTCGCAATCCGCAACGTACGACAACGGCACATTCATTGTAGCAGGCAGCTATGAAGGCGACATGCAATTTCGCGACCAAATTGACGGTCATGGGGCCACGGGCGGATCAGACGACCGAGATGCGTTCATTGGTTGGGTGAACCCCAACGGAACGTGGAATGCCAGTCTGGCGTTTGGAACAACAGGTATTGATTCGATTGAAGCAGTGGCTCTGCTGCCAAGCGGTGATGTGATTGTTGCCGGAAACTATTGCTTGAACAGCGCTGGCTTCCAGTGTCAATTGACGCTGGGCGACCTTGC
>DUKM01000025.1:5613-8717 GCA_013329255.1 Candidatus Poseidoniaceae archaeon
CTCAACGGGGACGGGGAATGGGTCTGGTCTGAACAAGTTGGAAACGCCTATGACAACTTCGTGTTCGACATGCTGGTGACATCTTCGAATGAAATTCACCTCGGTGTCTTGTACAGGGATTCGTTGGATTTTAATGGCGACATCATTCCTGCCGGAGAACAAACCAACTTGGTGATTGCCACATTCAATGAAGGCGGCCAAGTGCTCTCACATGTTGCTCTTGGCTCCCAAAATGGAATCGAGTCAATTGGTGGATTGTGCCAAGATGGCGCTGGCCAGACCTATGTTGCAGCAACCTTCTACGGTGAAGTGCTGGTTGGGGAAACTTTGCTTGTTTCTCAAGGCGAAACTGATGTTTTGGTTGCTTCCTACCAAACCAATGAATGGACCTGGGCCATTTCAGGTGGCGGTCTTCTGGAAGATCGCGCATGGGATTGCTCTGGTTCCCCAACACAAGGACTCAGTGTCGTCGGCGAACTTGTTGGCAACACTACTTTTGGTACCTTTTCAGCCGAAACTGCCACCAGCACCGACATGTTGCTTGGATTGGTTTCTTCTTCAGGGGCTTGGACAAGCATCGTTCAGGCTGGCGGCGTTGGCACAGATCGCGCAACAGGCGTTGTGACAAATCCTCTGGGCGACATCACAATCACCGGGACGACTTCCGCAGGTTTGACGATTGGCGTCGATGTGCTCTCTGACTTGGATGGAATAAACGATGACATTCACAATGATATTTTCCTCGCCACATACTTGGAAAACGGTACTTGGGCATGGGCCGTATCTGCCGGTGGCGATGGCAACGATGAGCCAACCGACCTCACATTCGCTCTTGACGGATCGCCTCTTCTCACATTCATGCTCAGTGGGACCGCAAACATTGGCACCCATACTGCCACCAGTTACGGTGGGTATGACGTCGGCGTTTGGTTGTACCAAACCGACCGCGACAGCGATGGCATTCTCGACGGCGAAGACAATTGCCCTCGAGTCGCAAACACTGGTCAAGGCAATCATGACAATGATTTGTTCGGCGATGATTGCGATGAGGACGACGACAACGACGGTATGGATGACGTCGAAGACGACTGCCCAACGGGAGCGATGGCCTGGACTTCCGATGCTTCAACAGACCACGACAGCGATGGATGCCAAGACGACGGGGAAGACTTTGACGATGATGAAGACACGGTGTTTGATTTCAATGACTTGTGCCCGCTTGGACCCGTAGGCTGGATTTCGACCCCAGAAGAAGACAATGAGGGCGATGGATGCGCAGACTACGACACCGATGAAGATGGTTTCATCGACCAAATGGACAACTGCCCCTCGCTGCCAAACCCTACACAGAGCGATATTGACCAAGATGGACTTGGCGACGTCTGTGATGTGGATGAAGATGGTGATGGGATTGCTGCCCCACAGGACAACTGCCCCCGAGACGCCTCAGGATGGACGTCGAACCCCATCAACGACCACGATCAAGATGGATGCCACGACTCAATAACCGACAATGATGATGATAACGATGGGGTTCAAGATTCAAACGATGCTTGCCCGAGCGGAGATGTTGCTTGGAACAGCGCCAACAGCACGGTTGTTCTCGACCACGACCAAGATGGCTGCAGAGATTCAACAGAGGATGAAGACGACGATGACGATGGGATCAATGATGCAATCGATGCTTGTCCTGTTGGCTTGATTGGGGTTGCGCTTCAAGGCCAAGATGTGGACGGTGACGGTTGCATTGATGGCGTTGAAGATGAAGACGATGACAACGATGGCGTCCTTGATGCAGTCGATGCTTGCCCACAAACGCCCGCTGGTGCCGAGGTTGGGGTCCAGGGTTGCAGCATGACGCAACTCGATGACGACCGCGATGGCGTCTCAAATGCGGCTGATATGTGCCTCAACAGTTCGCCTGGAAGGCTGGTGGATGCAAGCGGTTGCGCCATCATCAACCAAACCGATGAACCTATTTCAAATCAAGACGATTCGAGCACCCTTACGACTGCTTTGTTTATCATCGCCGCTTTCTTGTTGCTGTTGGCTGGTGTTGTGGCTTCAAATGGAAGGGCTCAGCAAAAACAAATTCAAAACATCACGCCTCCAAAGAGGCCTGCCGATCTTGACGAAGCCATTGCCATCAATGCTGAAGAGCAAGAGTAATCCGCAAAAACATCAAGCGAGATGCTTTTGAGCCGTCCATTCCCACTTATTATATAAAAAAAGAAATGAGGGCAGGTCATGAAGACAAGCCTGAGGGTTCTTATCGCCGCTCTAATGATGTTGATGATTGCATCTGTTCCTGCTATTGAAGGGAATTCCAGCGGAAAACACAACCAAGCTGCTGCTGGGTGCACCTGCCATAGCAATGCTGGCGGTGTGACCGTGGGCGAGAATTTCCCGTCTGTTTACACAGCTGGTCAATCATACGCGATTACAATTGATGTCAATGGAGGCACGCAAGCCTTCATCGGTGGATTTTCTCTTCAGGTCGACAAAGGAACCCTTGGCAACCCAAGCCCCGATGTTCAAATTGCTGGAAAAAGCGCGACTCACGCCAATTCAAATCAACGCAGTTTCACCTTTGATTGGATTGCACCAGCATCAAACAGCGGTACAGTGACCGTGGATGTTGCGGTGCTCAACGGCAACGGAAACTTCCAGAGCAGTGGAGATGGATGGGCCAAGACTTCAATTTCAATTCCAGAAACGGTACCAATGAACACGCCACCCACCATTTCCAACCTCGTCCTGAACCCGAGCGGTGCTGTTGGCGTGGATCAAGCCCTAACTGTGAGTTATACCTTCACCGACGCCGATGGTGATTCTGAAGTGAACTCGCAAATACGTTGGTTTGTGAACGGGACCATCGAGCCAACTTACAACGACATGATGACCGTACCAAATTCCGCTACATCAATCGATGAACGATGGACTGTAAGCGTCACACCAAGCGACGGCATGGACTTCGGGCCTGAAGAAACCTGTCAAGATGAAGCGATGATTATTGACATTGATTCTGACGGTGACGGCGTGTTTGACAACGATGATGCATTCCCAGATGATTCGACTGAAACAGCGGACACAGACGGTGACGG
>DUKM01000132.1:0-6395 GCA_013329255.1 Candidatus Poseidoniaceae archaeon
GGCTGGAACGGCGAAACGCTTGCCGAACCTGTCACCGCTTCTCGAAGCCTGACCGTCGGCACATGGAATCAACCAATGGGCGACCACGAAGTGATGACGGCAACGACATGGAACCTAAACCAAACATTCGAAGATGAAAATGGCACCCAATCATTCGTGCTCTCTTTCGTGGGCCAAGGATGGCAAGAGCGAGTTGGACTTGCTCTCAACTCCTGGGAACTTGGAAACGGTAGTTTGCTGTCAACCGAAGTCACCAATGAGAGCCAAACCACACTGGATTTGGCACTGGCCTCGATTTGGAAAAATGAAACAATCATGAGTGGCATCCTCACATCTCAAGTGTTCGATGCAAGAGGCTCCGGCACCTTGTTGATCACCACTGTGGATGATGGGGTCACAACAATGATTTTGGCCAATGTTTCTGATGGTCGTTTCAATCGCACAATGATTGACGGCAACATCTCAGAGCGCGTCAACCTCCAAGCTTCAGGGAATCTTGAAATTAATTCTGATGACGAAGACGGCCTCTTGACCATCGATGGTGAAATCAGTGTTCTCTACCTAGAAACCTGGGACGAGAATGGTGTTCGGCGATTGGATCATACGCAGTTTGAAGCGCTCGCCAACATGGTGCTGGAAGACGATGAAACTCGAATCGACATCGATCTTGATGGTCTAACAGCCTTGGAACGATGGGTCGACGGGGTTCGCGTTGACCACAAGGAGGAACTTGTTGGCAGCGGCACGTTTGGCTTCGGTGAATCGGAGGAAAATTCAAGCATTCAGATCAACGGAACAATCCTCGATTTCCACACCCTCATCGAAGACGGAATCACCCTCACCGACGACATGCACGTCGACGGCGTGATCACGGGTGATGCCCAAGGCAGTTTCGGCATGGTACGGACCATTGAAGAAACGGGTGAACAAGCCAACGCAACCGGGCAGGTGTTCCTCGTCAACGTGATTCACGATGAATCTTGGTTCAACCTAACCGGCATCAACGGTGGAAACTTTTTCGACGGTGAAGGCATTGGAGCATCGCACAATGAAACGTGGGATTACCAAGTTGTTCAATCGGATTGGGAAAACAGAACTGTACGATTGGTGTGGGAAGAATCAGGCGCTGATTCCTCGAGCGGTGATGAAAAACCTGCGCGCAGCCCCATTGAAGCCAACGCTACACAACCTGAAGCACAAGAGATCCTTGGCAACATATCGATCGTTCGGGAAACAGGCCTGATGCCGATCCCAATGCTCGCCCACGATGTAGTCCACCTCACCGGAGAAGATGGATTGGAACTCACCGTTGAGGCTTTTGCGACAGGCGTTGACCCTCGAGACGGATTTAACCTCTCGGTCGTTCACTGGACTGGAGTATACGGCGATTCTGGTGGAATTGCCAACGGTTCAATTGTCGATGAGGGCCCATTGATGGGGCTTGTCTCAAGCGTTGTTCGAAGCCTTGAATTCCCATATGGAGAAGGAAACGATACGGCTTTATTCTCCGAATCTCAAGTGATTGAACGCATCCTTTCGCCCTCGATTATCACCGCAGAAAACAACTCGGCACCGGTTCTTGTTGGACTTGGCTTTGTTGAGGGATTGATCATCGGCGAAGGTGGCAGCACTGGAACTTTGGTGGCTCATGTTACGGATGCCGAATTCAACATCGAATCTGTATCGGTGGATTTGACCCCGCTCGGTGGCGAGGTCATCATGCTCAACGATCGTGGACTGAACGGTGATGCTGTGATTGGCGACGACCGATACACTGCACTCCACATTGTCAAGGGCCTTGAAGTCGGTAACGTCACGCTGAACGTCACCGCAACCGATTGGTTCGGAACCGTCATGGAAGGACAAGGCACCGTCGAAGTGGTGAACCAAGGGCCAAGGTTGACCTCAGTTGACATCTTGCCCGACCGTGGTCCACGTGGAACAACCATGATTCTCAACGCCCAAGCCTATGATGGACACGGCGTGGATTCTGTTCAAATCGACATGCGAGATCAAGGTGGACTTCTTGTGAACCTGACTGCAACAAACGGCATTTGGGCAGGGAACTTCTCTGTTCCAGAAACCATTGCTCCTGGCGAACATAACCTCAACTTCATCCTCATCGACGCGCTGGGCCGAAAGAACACAGCAACAGCTTGGCATGGGACAACCGCAAACACAACACTCATCGGACTGTATGGCCCGCATTACATTCCAGATGATGTGATGAATCCAGTCACAATTCTTGTCTTCAACACCCCGCCATCAATGGTGGCTCCAAGCGCCATCGCCCTCGAAAAAGGCAACGCTGCGACAACTGAACTGCTGGAAGTGGAGATTTACGACACCGATGGCATAGCGGTCGCTCGGGCAAACCTTGGTGTGTTCACGCCCCTCGGAACCAGAACCGTATGGGTCGCCATGAACGATGAAGGGCGCAACGGTGACCGGATCGCAGGCGATGGTGTTTACACCGTTGAAATGAGCGTTCGTGGAAGCATCCCTCTCGGAACCCATGAGGTGCTGGTTCAATCCTCAGATTTGTACGGTGAAGCCACAGCGTACACTTCGATTGCTGTGACCTTGACGGAGGCCGATTCACCCATCCTCAACGCCAATGGGGAGTTCCTAACAACGGGCGTTTTAGTCGGTATTTTGGCCTTGTTTGGCGTTGGAGTGGCTGCAATCGTGATCCTCTCGATTCGAAACGGGCCAAAGCGTGGAGAAGGCGAAGATATGTTCGGTCTTCAGTAAGCATCCTTGTCGGCCGATAACCGTTTATACCCCTGCTCAGTGGACGAGTTACCTCTGCGAGCGTAGTGTAGTGGTTATCACCCCACGTTGCCAACGTGGGAACCCGGGTTCGAGTCCCGGCGCTCGCACCATCGACAGACTGCGAGCCTGTTTCGTCATAGTCCATCCACTCATAGAGCCGTTAAAGCAAATTCAAACGCCGTTGGATTTCATCTGCGGTTGACTCATAGAGGCTCAAAGGACCACCGACTGGATCTTCAATGCCCCAATCCTGGTCGATGCTCAGATCTGGGCACTGAACACCACAGCCCATTGAAATCACCATGTCGTACCCTTCGGCGCTGAAATCATTGACGCTTTTTGGTTGCATGCCTTCGGCTGAAATATTGCGCCCTTCGAGCACCGTCACGGCATGCAGTGCAATCGATCCAGATGGATGTGTGCCAGCTGAGTCGGCTTGGTAACCCATTGCTTTCGCCAATCCTTCGGCCATTTGAGAACGGCATGAGTTTCCAACACAAACAAACAACAGACGCATGGATTGTCCAACACTTCGACTGTATTAATACGACCTCAGCCGTTGAGAGAAGCGTTCTCAAACCATGGCTGCCTCACAACGCCATGAGCGATACCTCTGCAATCCGAATTGGATTCGTTTTGGCCGCGATTATGTACGCAATTTTGTTTGTAGGCCACATTGTGGCTGCTGCAAACGATTGGGACCTTTTGTTCCGCCTCATCGCTTCAATCATCACGGCTCAAACGTTTTTTATTGGCACATCAATCGTCGTTCTCGGTCGTGCAGGGCCATCAGAATCCAAGTTGCAGGCTCAACGTCTCGGGTATGGTGTCAGCCTTCCATTAAGCGCTGGACTTGCCTATGCTTACGCCAATCAATCCTTCAATCTAGCCTTGACGCTTGCGTTTCTCGGCGTCACGACGCTCACTCATGGATTCACCATCTGGCGATTAAATCGGATGATGAATGGAAAGGTGGATTGAAGTAGGCCCTTTCAGTGCTATGGTCATGTCCGATTCACCGGTCACCAAACACGGCGCTAATGCTGGCGAGCCACCGGCTGATGCATCCCCTCAAGAACAGAAGCAAATGGAACAGGCCTACGCTCAAATGAAGCGGAAGATGTCCATTGCAGAAATTGGAAGGAAAATCAAACACAAGGTCATGGTTCTCTCCGGAAAAGGCGGTGTTGGAAAGTCAACTGTGTCCACTGGCCTTGCGCTTGCTTTAGCGCAACAAGGCCTCAAAGTTGGCATCCTCGACATCGATATTACTGGTCCAAATGTCCCCAAAATGATGGGGCTTGAAGGACGGCGCCTTCACGTGGAATCTGGGCGAATCCATCCTGCACAAGGCCACCTCGGCGTCAAGGTGATTTCCATGGCGTTTTTGTTGGACAGTGAAGACACACCTGTTGTGTGGCGAGGCCCGATTAAGCTCGGTGCAATCCAGCAATTTATTGGTGATGTTGAGTGGGGCGATTTGGATTATTTGATCATCGACTTCCCGCCTGGCACCTCTGATGAACCGCTCACTGTAGCGCAATCCTTGCCTGATATTGACGGCATGGTCATCGTCACCACCCCACAGGATGTCGCTTTGCTTGACAGCCGAAAATCAATCACCTTCTCGGAATCCCTCAAGGTGCCCGTGCTCGGTGTGGTTGAGAACATGAGTGGCTACACCATCAACGGAAAAGCACCCGCCAACAGCGAAGTGCAAATCGCAGGACCAGCGGGAAAAACCCTCAAAACAACATCTGACGCTGAAGGGAACTTTGCGATCACGATTGATATCTTCAAGCAAGGTGGAGGAAAATCCACAGCTGAGGAGTTTGGTGTGCCATTCCTTGGTGCTCTTCCGTTTGACCCCGGATTCGTTCGAGGCGGTGATGATGGTGTTCATCGCATCGTCAGTGAACCTGAAGGCCCATCTGCAATTGCATTTGCAGCAGTTGTTGCCGCACTCCAAGATCAAATCGTCGATTCCGACGGACCTGGTCTAGAAATCATTTGAGGCGATTCCATGACTGAAGAAATGCCAAAACTCACCCGCATCGAACGGAGGGATGTCGACGTGGTCGTCACCTACAATGGTGGATCTGAATTCACCGTGACCTATGATGACCTGCGTCACGCATGCCCTTGTGCAAAGTGCTCACCAATGCGCAACGAAGACGAAACGAGCAAAAACCTTCGACGCCAAGTGGAAGCCCTTCCAAAGGAGAAACCTCAGGTGAGGACCGTTGGAAATTATGCTTTGGGCTTTGAATGGACGACAGGGTGTTCAAGCGGCATTTACCGATTTGAGCGCATCTGGGATTTAGCGAACCGCAGGGACCCCGACAATGGCCGGCCTTACGTCCACGGCGCTTGGTGATTCAAACAACCTGCATTTCTTGGCGTTTGCCGACGACGGTTTGATGAGGTTCAGGCAACCCCATACGGGTTGGAGGTCAACAGTTGGACGGCATTTACCTGACATGGATGGTGAGCGCATTGGCGCTTGGTGTACTGTTGTTGCCGGTTTTCAAACAACCTTGGATGACCATCACGCTTCCAACCTTCATCGATTTTTTCCGTCGGTATTGGATTCACATTGCGATTGTGTTTTTAATATACAATTCTAAAGACATTCTCGACCAACTCGATCGGATCATCATGGCCAATACGGGCCTTGACATGACGCCGTGGATTTTTGCAGTTGAAGGCACCCTTGCCTATGATGTGCAAGTTGCTTTCAAATCGACTTGGTTGACGGTTGCCTTGACCCACTTCTACGTTGCAGGGTTCATGTTCATTTGTTATGTTTCAATCTTTTACTTCGCCTTCTTTGACGACCGTTGGATTGCTGATCGAATGACCCTTTCAATCGCCTGGGTCTATATTTTAGCGATTCCATTTTACCTGTTCTTCAACGTCAGAGTGACTGGAGATTACATTCCAGGCATGGAAACACTGGCGTATGATTTGACACCAGAAATTGCCGACTGGTTCCGCCGGATTGATCCGTTTACAAACGGCTTTCCTTCCCTTCACATCGGCATTCCCTTTGCCGTTTGGTTGTGCTTGACTCGCTTTGATGAAGACCGAAGATGGAACCGGTACCGATGGCTCGTCTTTGTGTACATTGCCGTTACCGCTTTTGCCATCATTTACCTTGGCATTCACTGGTTTGTTGACATCATTGGGGGGGTGCTTGTTGCAAGCCTAGCTGTCAGCCTAGCCGGCCGCACCTCAGATGGGTGGTGGAGTATTTTCGATGAGCGGACAATCAATTCTCGCATTGTCACTGTTCTAACAAATCCAAAAAAGGCCTTTGGTATCGCTTACAGTCGATTTGGAGATCAAATCAAGCGATTTAGAGACCCCACGAGCAGGGAAACGGGAACCATCGTTTTGGCCATCTTCATCGTGTTGTTTGCCGTAATTACGTGGGAACTGAGCCATCAAAGCCTTCCCGCTGGCGGTGTCGAAGCTCCCCAAGATGTGGCTGCTGCCGATGGCTGGATGGTGACAATTGACAACAAAACTACAGGCGCAGTGTTGCTTGTGCATGATTTGAGCAACCTTGAGCAAGAACCAACCGAAGTGCTCAATGGAAGCGTTGAATTGGATTCACC
>DUKM01000132.1:6803-7561 GCA_013329255.1 Candidatus Poseidoniaceae archaeon
ATCGTGTCCAGCCAAGTCCTCGAGCAACCTGAGCGATTGTTGCTGACTTCGTCTGGCTCCAACGATTACATTGTGATGCTCTCAGAAGGGCAATTGCAGGCAATGAGCCTCGAAGGCGCAATCATTGAACTCGGACTGGCTGATCGCTCAATCCTTCACGCACAGGTCTCAAACCTTGAGTTGGCCTTGGTGTACGAAGACGCTCCAACCACCGTGCATTTTGCTCGAATTGGTTCGCTTGGTTCAATCGCCATCAAGGACATCAACGCAAGCGCCTCAATAGAGCAAGACGAGGTTTTGAGCGCATGGGGCACGCCCGTGAACATGTCAAACGCCACAATCATCAGCATGGTCTTCGATGAACAATTTTTGGCAGCGACTGTGAACGTCTCGGCTACCGATCGCCTTGTGGTTTACAACCGAACCAGCGACACACAATGGTTGGCCAGCGATGCCAAGTATCCGGTCAGTGACCCTTCGCTCAACAACGGTATTCTCGCCTGGTCCATCCGCGATCACCTTGATCCAACGAAGCCTCAAGCCAAGTACATGGATGGAGAAATTCAATTTCTTAACCTGACTGAGAACCAAACCATGTTGCTCACATCGGATGAACTTCACCAGTTTGGCCCACAGGTGTTGACCGACCACCTCGTCTACTTCGAAGAGGATGAAATGGGGCTCGTCACCGTTCGCATTCACAGTTGGACACCTGAACTGACGGTCTATTCGAACATCCTCATGCAACTTGGCCTGCT
>DUKM01000144.1:0-4665 GCA_013329255.1 Candidatus Poseidoniaceae archaeon
GTGCTCTCCATCGGTGATTCGCCTACGGTGCTTTACAACGAAGTCTGGGACGTTGGCCATCTGCAAACCGATGGCGCCGTGGTTCAAATCATGCAAGGCGAAGCACCAGGTGCTGAAGTTGCGTACAATTGGATTCACGACGTCATCAAGTACGGCATTCGTTTCGATGCCCCGATTGGCCAAGTGGGAACCGGGCAAAACGGTACCATGCACCACAATGTGATTTGGAACGCAGCAGGTGGTTTGATGGTCAAGGGTGATTATCACAACATCCACAACAACACTGTCTTCGACTCATCAGCAAGCAAGAACGACATCATCGTCTTGACCGATGGCGACATCAACAACAAGAACTCTACAATTCACTACAACGCAGTTGATTCAATGGCCGATCATCGCTCAGACGATGTCTTTGACAATCCACTGCCTGATGGAACCGATTGGATGAATTGGAATGGTTATGTCCAAGGGCAACAGGACAAAATGACCGCTGGTAGTTTACATTCATGCAGTGTTTATTCAAATTCTTCTGTCTATTGTTGGGGAAGCAATTTCTTCGGCGCTCTTGGTGATGCAAGCACAGCAGGTGATTCCAACGTTCACGAACCAGGTTGGGTTGATCTCGGTGTTGGCCGGACTGCTACATCAATAACCCACGGCGGCGTTGCAGCCCACCATGGTTGTGCAATTCTTGATAACAATTCTCTGAGTTGCTGGGGATGGAATGGTCAAGGTCAACTTGGCCTTGGCAACACGACAAATCAAGGGGCGGCAACATTCGTTGATTTAGGGGTAGGCCGTTCGCCAGTTAAAGTGACACTTGGGCAAAAGCACACCTGTGTTTTGTTGGATAACAAATCAGTCTACTGCATGGGCGCCAATGAATATGGCCAAGTCGGAGATGGGACAACGGTGATGAAAATCTCTCCAACCTTTGTTGATTTTGGAAATGGTCGTTATGCCGTGGATATTGAGTCGGGACATGTCCACACATGCGCCTTACTGGACAACGGTTCAGTTTCCTGCTGGGGGTACAACGCCTACGGCCAGTTAGGATTGGGCCATACGACCACTCCGGTGTCCGTTCCGACCTACGTACCATTGGCATCAGGTAGACACGTCGCTTCCCTGGCGATCGGGCAACATCACACTTGTTTTGCGTATGACAACGGAGATGTTGCATGCACGGGTAGAAATCAACAAGGCCAACTTGGAATAGGATCTACAGCGCAAAAAACCTCTCTAACAGCGACTCAGTCGTTAGGCCATCCAGCATTGAAGGTCGTTGCAGGCTCATATTTTTCCTGTGCACTGTTGAACAACGGTTCCGTTCGCTGTTGGGGCGACAATGTCTACGGCCAATTTGGTATCAACACCAATATCGATAGCACCTCACCAGCGTCATCCGTTCATTTTGAGACGGGTTCATACGCAGTTGATCTTACTTCAGGTTTGGAGCACCTATGTGCTCGACTTGCCAACGGTTCAATGACCTGCTGGGCTCGAAATCATTTTGGTCAACTTGGAATTGGAAATGTTCTAGATCAAGATGAACCTGTTGTTTTAGAAAACATCAGTGCGCTCGACAGCACCACCATTCGAGGCATGCTCGCGGATCCCGACAACGATGATTTCCGACCAATGTGGGGTTCACATTTGCATATTCTCAAGGCGGGTGCTTACGATGCAGGTGACGCGGATCCGTGGACAGCTGGTGTTTCGTGGACCTACAGTCCAATGAGCGATCCAATCTCTGGTTGTATGGATTCTATTGCCATCAATTACAACAGCAACGCTGTCTTTGCCGACGGTTCGTGTACCTACACCACACTCTCCTCTTCGTCCTCAACACTTTCACTTGAGGTTGGCGTCACCATGACGCCTCACACACTTGACTACAGTACGCCATTCCTCGCTGATGACAAGCAGACAGCAGCCTCTTCTGGCGATGTAGGCGTTGGAACACACGTCGCTTTGGATTCCAACGGGGCGGTGCACATTTGTTCAAAGATTGGTGGTTCGATTGACGACCTTTCCTACACGACCAATGCTTCAGGAAGTTGGCAATCCGCAACCATAGATTCAACTGGCGATGTTGGAAGCGAATGTTTCATCGCCCTTGACAGCGATGACGACATTCACATCATCTACCGCGACACTACAAATACAGACCTCAAGTACGCTACAAAAACCCTTGCCGCCTCGATTTCAGCAGGCAATTGGGACCTTTCAGCCGCGGATAACAACGGACATGTAGGGAATTTTGGCTCCATTGCCATCGATTCACAGGACCGATTGCATATCGCTTACTTCAGTGGCACGGGTACTGAGTTGAAGTATGGAACCAAAGCAAGCGGCAGTTCAACGTGGTCAAACGATGTTGTTGACACGGACAACAACGTCGGAAAATACACCAGCATTCAGGTTGACTCCAACGACAAACCTCACATCACCTACCAAGATGTCACCAACACGAACCTAAAGTATGCTCACAAGATGGGAGCATCATGGACTGTTTCAACGCTCGATTCAACCTCCTCGTCGGGAACCGGCACCTCACTGGCCATTGATTCCAATGACCATCTCCACGTGGCGTACAAGACCAACGGCTCCGAAATAGCGTACATGACGAACCAGTCGGGGTCTTGGGTCAAAACCACGCTTGATGCGAACTCATCCGGTTCATGGGGTGTCAATTATATCGACATCATGGTATCTGATGGAGACATTCCGCATGTTGTTTACTATGATGCAGTCGATCACGATATATTCTACATGTCCAATGCCAGAGGCGTTTGGGAGCGAATTTTGGTTGCTGGCGATTCCATCAGCAAGTCGCCATCGACAACGATGGATGTCAACGGGGATCTTCACGTAGCGTACTACATCGACGGAAGTTTCGATGATATGGGGTACGCAGCAGTGCGAAGCCTTGAGCATCGGCCACAATTTGAGGTAGAACCTGCCTTGCCGACCGGTGTTCTTCTGGGTGCCGAAAACGGTACGGTCTACGGAACGCCCAATGTGTTCACCGAACTGACGGAGTACACCGTTTGGGCCAACACCACATACGCTTCGGCTTTCACGACCTTTTCCATGGCCGTTGATTGGGAGCTCATAGCAAGTGTTGATCATCTTGAGGTCGCAAAAAATACGGCGATTACCCCAATCATGTTCAACTGGACCGCTTGGTCTTCAGGTGTTTCCAACAGCACGTCAAGCGTCTACACCTCAGGTGATTCAGGATGGTACAACAGCATCGTCATCGACAGCAATGATAAGGCACACATCGTCTTCTATGATGATGACAATTCGAACCTTATGTACTCAACCAACAAATCGGGATCTTGGGCGACCTCATCGATTGAAACCAGCAACAACGTCGGGAAATACTGCAACTTAGCCATCGATTTGAACAACGGGCTTCACGTTTCTTATCAGTACAACAGCGGAAACTCGCTCAAGTATGCCTACAAATCGGCAAGCTCATCCTCATGGTCAAAGACGACCATCGATGGCACTGGTGGAAAGTTTACCTCCATTGCCATTGATTCCAACCATAAACCCCACATCGCTTATCGGGACAGCGGAGGGGATTTGGGTTACGCAGAGAAGACTGGGAGTTCATGGTCATTCAGTGCCGTTCAATCTGCAGGGGATATCCACTTTACGTCAATCGCCATTGATTCAGATGATGACATCCACATTGCATACTATGACAAAAACAACGCCGACATGTTTCACCTCACCGATACCTCCGGCTCTTGGGCGAGGACAACCCTCGAAGACATCGGTTCCAATACAGGGGGCACGGCTCTTGACATCGCCATTGACCCAACGACGGATGAACCTGGCATCTCCTACTTCGACAAGGACGCTACTGCGCTGAAATACATGTATTACACGGGCAGTTCGTGGTCTGCAACGACCGTTGAGAACAGTGCAGATTACGGCCGTTTCAATTCCATTGCCTACGATTCGCTCGGAAATGTCCACATTTCCCATGAACGAAACGGCGATGACGATTTGTACTATACTTCGGACAAGACAGGCTCTTGGGTTTCAACGCCAATCGATACCGCGAATTCCGTAGGGCTTTACACAGCAATTGCCGTTGACAGCAACGATGATGTGCACATTGCATATCGCTACAATTCAGGATTTGACCTCTATGTCGCCACCGTTCAAGGCTACAAGACGGGTTCCGTCACAAGGGCGGATGTGTCTGGGGCAACCTGCAGCATATCGCCTTCACTTCCAAGCGGATTGGCACTGACTCCAGGTACGTGTACCATCAGTGGAACGCCAACCATCAGCGGTACCAACACGACTTACAATGTGACAGCCACCTCATCAACGGGCGTCTCCAAAACTGGAGAATTCAAGCTCTGGGTGACGCTCATTGCCCCCAACATTGCCTATTCAGGCTCGCCGTTCACCTTCAACAAAGATGTGGCCATTTCGTCCATAACCCCCTCGAATTCAGGGGATGGCGCCACTTGGAGCGTATCACCCTCACTCCCATCGGGATTGGACATCGACGGCTCAACGGGTGTCATTTCAGGGACCCCAGTCGTACTTGCGTCTTCAGCATTCTACGTGATCACTGCCACAAACAGCGGTGGCTCGAGCATGGCCAACCTCAACATCACCGTGGTCGACGAA
>DUKM01000144.1:4692-4874 GCA_013329255.1 Candidatus Poseidoniaceae archaeon
CGTCTCCAAAACTGGAGAATTCAACCTCTGGGTCACCATGGCCGCACCCAACATAGCCTATTCAGGGTCTCCGTTTACTTTCAATCAAGATGTGGCTATTTCCTCCATCACGCCCTCGAATTCAGGGGATGGTGCCACTTGGAGCGTATCACCCTCACTCCCATCGGGATTGGACATCGACG
>DUKM01000076.1:0-535 GCA_013329255.1 Candidatus Poseidoniaceae archaeon
CTCATCGGTGAAAAACCAGGGCAAATGCGCCGCACCCTTGCGCTGAGGATGAAGCGCATGCTCGAAAGCCACGGCAAGAAAGGTTACCTGCTTGCTTTGGAACACATCGGTCCTGATTTGATCGACTTCTATCCGGTGGACGCCTTTGTCAACACCGCATGCCCGCGCATTGCAATCGACGATGCTGTTCGGTACAGCAAACCTCTGATCACACCATTTGAGCTTGAAGTGGCCCTTGGCGAGAAGAAGTGGGAAACTGGCTATCAGTTTGACGAAATTCCTTGAGCAGGTTGCCAGGGCCCACCCAAACCCCCAATGTTGGGCATTGAGACAACCGTATGTTCAAGAACGGTTGGCGTAAGGATTGTGATGTTATGGCAAGCTATCTTGACCGAATTGGGGCAGGCGCAGTGCTTGACAATCCAGAAGTCTTGGATTTCGATTGGATGCCCCCAGAACTTGTGGGGCGCGATCCAGTACAGCGTGAATTGGCTGCGAAGTTCTCAACCTTGGCGCACCACGAAGGTGCTGGACG
>DUKM01000076.1:897-6121 GCA_013329255.1 Candidatus Poseidoniaceae archaeon
GCAGATACCTTCTGCCGTGATATTCAACGCCATCTTGCGGGAAAACGCAACGTGCGTTCTGTCAAAGTGAACTGCCGCAACGCCTCAACAAGCATGCGTGTAGTTCAACGAATCTTGCACCTGCTCGACCCCGGCCACCCTGACAGAGGTTTGTCAATGGGTGAACTTTTGCTCAGTTTGCGTCGTTTGTTGCGCAGGGAAGCATCCCATCTCATCGTGGTGCTCGATGAAGTCGATCACATGCTGCGAAGAAGCGGCGATGATTTACTTTACCAACTGCTCCGGATTGACGAGGATCAAGAAGGAAAAGGAACCATGTCGTTGATTCTCATCAGCCAGGAACAAGTGCTTGACGTGCTCGAAACGGCCGTCATCTCAAGAATGGGCGCCTCGAACCACATTAAACTCCAGCCTTACAGCGTCGAGGGTTTGGAGGCAATTGCCTTGCAGCGAGCGGAATTGGGCCTCGTACCGGGCACTTGGACGCCTGAAATCATTAGGTTGATCGCTGAAAAGGCTGGATTGACCGGTGATGCTCGAAGGGCGATTGAACTGCTCAACGCAGCCGTCGAGCGCTGTGAATTCCGTCAAGATGGCCACAATGAGCCCTACATCATCGTCGAAGACATCCACGAACCCTCCAACGCCTCAATAGCGACCTCTGGAAGCAACCTCGAAGCGATTGACGATCTCAACACCCACGCCATGTTGGTGCTGCTGGCGATGTGCCGGCGCCTCACCAACCAGGAAACGATGACGACCGGCGATGTGGAACAACTCTACGCTGTGGTGTGTGAAGAGTATGATGTCAAAATGAAGAGCCACACCACCGTCTGGAAGTACCTCAAAGATTTCGAAACACGGCAACTGACCGTCTCCCGCGTGGCTACAATCGGCGGAGGGCGTGGCCGAACAACCCATTTGAGCATGCCTCATTTCTTACCCAAAGACCTTGCAAGCAGGCTCGAAATGCTCTTGAAAAAGCAATTCCGCTGATTGAAAACCCGTTCGGGTTCATACGGTGGGGCTAAATACGGGTCGATGGTCGGAAGGTCGTTCTAGAGGTGTAGAAATGGCTGTTGGACAACAAGGAGAATTCGTCGCCGTCGTCAATGACACGGACCCCACCAGTGGTGGAAAGTCCTACTCGCTGAAAATCAGTGGAAATAATCACGCTCAACTCTTGGGTAAAAAGATCGGCGATACCGTCGATGGAATCTTCGTCGGCGAAGGTGAACAGACCCTCTCCGGTTACAAATTGCAAATCACTGGCGGCTCCGACAAGACCGGAACCCCACTTCGACGTGACCTTGAAGGCGGATCTCGCCAAGCAGTTCTCGTCACGCAGTCTGTTGGATTCAAAGGACACAACCTCGTGTTCAAGACCAAGGGCGGCGAAAAGAAGCGTTTCCGCTACAAGCCTGATGGCCTACGAAAGCGCCGATTCTTCCGTGGCAACACCGTCAACCAAGACACCCGCCAAATCAACCTCAAAGTCATCGACTCGGGCAACAAGTCCCTTGCTGACATCCTCTCTGCTGGTAGCGAAGAAGCACCGGAGTGAAACCCGAGAGGGCTTTCGATATAATGGAGTGACGGAAGCATGGCACGAGCGCTTCCAGCACAACCACAAGTTAACATCGGACTAGTCGGCCACGTCGACCACGGAAAAACAACCTTGACGCAAGCGCTGTCGGGGGTTTGGACAGATACGCACTCCGAAGAACGCAAGCGTGGTATTTCGATTAAACTCGGCTACGCAGATACCGCTTTTTACAAAACGAAGGAAGGCCAATTCTATCCGACTGGACGGCGCCCTGACGGTGGAGAAGACGTCGCTGATGAATTGCAGCGGGTTGTTTCCTTCGTTGACGCTCCTGGCCACGAGACCTTGATGGCCATCATGATCACGGGTGCATCGATTATGGATGGTGCAATGTTGATGGTTGCAGCAAACGAAACGTGCCCGCAACCCCAAACCCGAGAACACCTGATGGCGCTTGAAATCGCAGGGATCGAAAACATCGTGATCGTTCAAAACAAGATAGACCTTGTCACACGCGAGCGAGCGCTTGAATCTCACGCTGAAATATCTGCATTCCTCGACGGTACCATCGCCCAAAACGCCCCAATCATCCCCGTCTCTGCTCACCATGACGTCAACCTCGACATTCTAATCGATGCCATCGAGAAGACCATCCCTACCCCAGACCGCTCGAGCGACAAGCGCTCAATCATGCACGTGGCTCGCTCCTTCGACATCAACCGCCCAGGCACTCGCCCAACAAAACTTCGTGGTGGTGTGATTGGAGGCAGCATTGTCGAAGGGACCTTCAAACTTGGCGATGAGATCATTATCGGCCCCGGCCGTAAAATCGAGCAAGGCAACAAAACCCATTGGGAACCAATCGCAGCAACCGTAAGCAGCATGCAAGGCGGCGGTCTCGACCTTGAGGCAATGCACGCAGGTGGATTGTGCGGCATGGCGACAATGCTCGACCCTTCGATCACAACATCCGACAACCTCTCAGGCCAAGTGGTCGCACGCAAGGGCGATTTACCTGACGTGCGAACATCGGTCAACATCTCGATTAAGCTGATGGAAACGATGGTGGCCGGTGAAGGTGAAGCCCCTGAAAAGATCCACCCGTTGCGGAACAATGAGATGTTGATGATCAACGTCGCAACAGCAACTTCGGTTGGTGTGACGAAGGGCGCAGAAAAGGGGCGAGCAACCCTTGACCTCCGACTCCCAATCTGCGCCGACCCCGGTCAGCGAGTTTCTCTTTCTCGACGCGTCGGCACACGCTGGCGATTGATTGGATACGGCACGATTGAATGAATTCCTTCTGCCTCATCAATGTGGAGAGGAATCATGCAACAAGTTCTCATCGACGCATGCGGCTGGGTCGCAGTTGTTGATTCGGGAATGAATTTTGATTCTGAAGCACTCAACATTCTTGGCCGACCTCAATTGCTTTTGTTACCAAAAGTGATTGAAGAACTTCGTCAACTCGATGCACTTAGGCCCCGTGGTAAGAAACTCTTGCTGGAATTGTTAACCGCTAAATCCGAAGAAGTCGACCCAAGACCAGGTGCAGGCGAACACACAGACGATCAGTTGATGGATTTGGCTCAAGCTTCTGGAATGACCGTACTTACCGTAGATGTTCAACTCAAGCGAAGGTTGTTTGAACGGGCTGTGCCGGTCTTGGAAGTCACCAAAAAGAAACGTCTCCGGCTCATCGAAGGGCTATAGAGCGGATGGCGTGATGATTTTTTCGCCGTCCCCACCCCTTTCATTCCGCTTAAAGTGAAAAACTCTGAGATGAAGTGGTAACAGCCTGTGCCGGTAGGAACTTCATATAGGATTAATCTCCCGTTGTTGTTATGACCAGTGTGGAAGTATTTGTGGGCAAGCAAGACATCCCTCAATATGAGGTTAAACTCGACCATATCATGACCATCGCAGATGCACTGGTCGACTTAGGCAATCCTAAACCAGTGGTGAGGGTGTTGCTTTGTTTACACATTCACGGTCCTTTATCGAGTAAGGAATTACAATCGAATTGTCAACTTCGTCAACCTGAGATCAGCAACGCTGTCAATCAACTCGATGAACACTCATTCATTGAAATTCAAAAATCTCCGAACAAAGGACGCGGACGCCCACACCACATCTACCGATTGTGCAAGCCAATCGACGAGTGCGTTCAGCATTTCATGAGAGAAACCGAATTGCGCATTCAGCGAATGAGCAAAAAACTCGAGGACCTACGTCTTCTCTCTCAAGACTTGTAAGCATCAAGGCAACGTGAACAAAACGTCGTCGCCATGCCCGTCAAGAAGGCCGAGTTTCACCCCTGCATCAATCCAAGCATGGGCGTAGTTAATCGCTCCAAAAGCCCTCACTCTGTCTCCTATGTTGAGGAAATGTTGGGCATCGAACGCATAATCATCTGCCATTCGAAGCATGATGATCAACTGTTCTGATTCTGGAGTGCCCTCTGCATGAATTGGGGTTGCTTTTGCTCGTGCTCTTCGAGTGATATCGAGGTATTTCTCCACCCGCCCAGCGGATATTTGGTCCATGGATTCGCTCATTCGCCACCCTCCTTTTGCCGCTTAAGCAAGCGACGTACGTCTTCAGTTCGCCCGAGTGCACCGTAGAGTTCGACCGCTCTCGAGAGACGTCCTTCATCTTCCGCAGTTTGTGCACGAGCGAACAGCGATCGGCGCTCTTCCCAGTTTTTAGCTAACGCAGCCTCTGCTGCTGCTTGGTAACGCCCTTGCCGTTCTGCTTGAGCCAAATGAGGCGCTGTCCAGCGACGGACAAGGCCATCTCTGGTGGCTGTCGCCATAGCATCTGGCGTCAGTCCTACGAGTAAATCCCCTAAGTTCATGCCTTGTCCCAACATTTGGGAGGCTTCTGAATCCTCTGTCGAACTTGAAAGGTGGTGGAGATGCCCTTCGATACCGAGCACCCACCATCCGTCTGCGCTGCGAACACCTTCCATGGGCTCGAGTGAGTCATGCTCGACGCGTTCAAGTGCATCCCACCCAAACGGATGAGGAACGCCTTCCCAAATTCCGCCATCGCTGGCTTGCATGAGCAACCGGCCTTGCATCAAGGGCGTCACCCAACTCCAAATTCGGTCTTCGAGGCATCGCTTCTGATCGTTGTGTGCTAATCGGGCGCACCACAATCGACCGTCATCGGCCTGCCACATCATGTGCTCCCGATCCAGCCAACCAAGCAAACGGCGTACTTTCCCGCTTTCGAGGCGCCTGAGACCCCTTCCTTCGTGTGAAAAGAGATGAAGGTCCCCTTTGCGGCCTGAGAGGATCCAACCGCCTCCTGGGCGTGCTGAGACGTCTGTGAAGCCCCCCGTCGTTGAGCGGCCTTCGTGAAGCATTGTTCCGTCGCTGGTTGAGAGAACATAGAACCCGTGGGCAGCAAGGACTGCGACAACCCCGTTGTTGACACGCACGGCATGCGCTTTGAACGGAAGCTCAATTCGCCAACGAATGGCCCCGTCAACCTCGAGCATGAACAAATCCAGCCCACTGCTGACGATCATTCCGCCTTCGGCAGCGGTAAGTGCCGCAATGCGATTTGGTGCTTGCCACGACCAAGTAATCGACCACATCAAGCCTCACCTCCTTCCGCGCCCCAGACTTTGAGTTGAGCCTTTGCGGTGGATGTCATGGTGTAAAAACGACT
>DUKM01000087.1 GCA_013329255.1 Candidatus Poseidoniaceae archaeon
TCTGGACGCCTGAAGAGGCCACTGACCTCAGAATGTCAGTCGAAGATGCGCTCCTGTTGTACGATGAAGCACCGCTTCACGAATTGATGACCGCTGCCCACCAACGCCGAATTGCGATGCATGGACCAAGCCGTGTCACATACCTCGTTGATCGAAACATCAACTACACCAATGTCTGCACGATTAATTGCCAGTTTTGCTCCTTCTATCGCCCTCCTGGCCACGATGAAACTTACACGCAATCCTTTGACGAGATTTCAGGTCGCATTGCAGCCCTTGAGGAAATTGGTGGAAGTCGAATTTTAATGCAAGGAGGCGTCAATCCAGACTTGCCCTTTGAGTGGTATGAGGAATTGTTAACACACATTCGCACACATCACCCGACGATTGATCTTGACTGCTTTAGTCCAATTGAAATTGAAGGGATTGCAGAAGTAAGTAAACAAACGACTCTCCAAGTTCTCACCCGCCTCAAGAAAGCAGGAATGCACGGTCTCCCCGGCGGGGGTGCTGAGATGCTCGTCGATGACGTTCGAAAAGATGTGTCGCCAAAGAAAGGCCTCCCTGCAAATTGGCTCCGCGTGATGGAAGAGGCACAAAGCCTCAACTTGACAACGAGCGCCACCAATGTCATTGGTTTTGGAGAAACAAACGCTCAGCGAATCGAACACATGCGCCGCCTGCGCCTTCTTCAAGACAACTCCCTTTCCACGTACGGAATTGGGTTTACATCGTTCATAGCCTGGCCAGTGCAACTCGAATCCAACAGCTTTGGACGCCGGAACAGAGGCCAGAACAGGGTGACCCTGGGAGCAGGATCTTCTGAGTACCTGCGACACGTGGCTGTTTCTCGATTGTTCTTGGACTCCATTCCAAGCATACAATCCTCTTGGCCTACCATGGGGATTAAAACAGCACAAATGGCTCTCTTTGGTGGAGCAAACGACGTCGGCTCAACAATGATGGAAGAGAATGTCGTTTCTGCCTCGGGCACAACGAAGTTCAGTGCGAGTGAGATGGAGTTGCAGCATGTCATCACTCGAGCAGGTTTTACACCTCAACGCCGTGACAGCAATTACGTGTTGTTAGAGACGCCTGACCTAGGCGAGAATCGGAGTGAAGTTCCGGCTCCAATCCCGCTCCAAGCTTGATCACTCAACGCTTGTTGTGTTGTAATAGACAACCCAAATTTCAGCGTGGATGTTCCGTTGTCCATTTCCGATTCCATCGGATGGAACGTATTCTTGACCGTTGAACAAGCCCTTGTATGACAAGTGATTGTTGCCGCCCGTCATGTCGCTCCAAGAGGTAATGTCGTAGGTCCACTGCTTGACATCTTGGCCAGCGCACCAACCTGCACGGCCGTATGGCCATGATCCAAATTGGTTGGCAACGACACCGTTCTGTACTTCGTTTTCACAACCTTCATTCGAATATACAATCGGGTGCCACTCATAAGTCGATTGTCCATTCATGTAGTAGTGATGCTGGTGATCGCAAAACTCTGCGCAGTTCGCGTTGTCCTTGCCAAACCCGTGACCGGTGATGGTCGCCACAATTTCAACCTTAGATGCCCAAGAAGGGACGGTAAAGTTGAGGTGGCGATTGTAGATTGATTCATTGTTGTAGGTTCCATCGAATTGTCCACCTGTAAAGGCGAACGAAGCATCTTCGCCTCTGATTCCGGAACCCCAATCACTCAACAGGAAGGTAACAGTGAGGTCTCCTTTGTTGGCACCTCGATACTTGAATGTTCGATTGTCATCGTTGTCCAACATGAACAAGTACGGTGAAACATCGGTCAACCACTTTCCTTCTCGACCATAGGTGGTGATCCAGCGCATGAATTCAGTGCCACAGGATGAATCGTTGTCACGGTCGCAAATTCTCAAGTTTGCTTCATAATCCCATTCATGGCAACCACCGTAACTTCCGTCGGATTTTTGGTAGCGGTTAGCACGTTCGTAACAGGCATGTTCGTGGTAGACCTCCAGTGTATCGTACGCTGTTAAATTAGAGGGAAACAAAGCCGTTTGGGTGGAAGTAAACCCACCACCCCAGCCACCAGTGTGGCGATCAAAGTCCCAAACCGTTACTTCGTGAACGGCAGGGTCGTGTCGGCGAATCTCGACAGGGAATTCTGCGTTCCACTGGTGAGGCTCGTGAACCAAATGCATTGCATCGTTGTTTTGTGAAGTCCATGCGTACAATGAACCAGTTTCCCGTGCCTGTTGGAAGCGGTCGATGCCCATGTACCTCGGATTGTTGAAACTGGTAATCATATCTCCAAGACCACCAGAGATGCTCCCCGCCTGTTGATCGATGTAGTGGATGCGATCTTGCCATTGGGCTTCTTCATCAGGATTGAGGGCGTTTTCCACTGCGGCTTTTCTATTGATGACGTCGGTATGGTATGTGGTATCAAAAGATCCGAAGAACAAATGCACGTTGTCTGGAAGACCACGGATGAATGGCCCAGGGCTTTGACCCCAGGTTCCAGCGTTGGAATTACCAGAGGAATCGGTGTACTTGAAGAGGAAATAGTATACATCGTAGCCTGTCCATTCCTGTTGGAAGTAGAAAGTGCCATCAAGGGTGGGCACTGAAAAGTGAGGCACAATTTGCATCGGCCCGTTCATGCTCGATGCAGTCGTCCACGCCACAGGGGCCTGCACCACAGCGCACCCAACTTCATCGATGGTCCACCTTGTTGGTGAATCTGGACATATGTCGATGTTTGCTGAAACTCCATCATCGTCCAAATCAGCACAACCGACTTCGTTGACCGTGAGTCCCACAGGTGTTCCTTCACACAAGTCAACCGCATCGCTGACGCCATCCATGTCGGTGTCTCGTTGAACAGCCGCACAGCCTTGCTCATCCACGTCTGTTGCGTTGAGCGGAGTTTGTGGGCATCGGTCCAATTGGTCACCGGTTGAGTTGACGTCTGGAACTTGATCGTTATCATCATCGTCGTCCTCGGTTGCATCGGCACAACCGTCGTCGTCAAAGTCAGTGTTTACATCTCGAACCCAAGAAGCAAATCCTTTCGGGCAAAGATCGTTGACATCAAGAGCTAAATCATTGTCATCATCATCATCTTCATCAAGATCCAAGCATCCATCTCCATCCCAATCGCTGTACAGTGTGGAACTCCAACCGACTCTCCCGTTGGGGCAATCGTCATCGATGTCCAAAACGCCATCGTTGTCATCGTCCTCATCTTCATCGGTATCATGGCAGCCATCTGAGTCAAAATCAGCATCGGGGGTGCTTACCCAACCGAAGGATTCAGGGCACAAATCATGCAAATCAAGGACCCCATCGTTGTCATCATCGTCGTCTTCATCGTTATCGCGGCAGCCATCACCGTCTTTATCCGAGTTCGAATTTGATTTCCAGCCTTCCGATTCTCCAATCCCTTCAGGGCAACGGTCTGTGGTGTCGAGGACGCTGTCGCCATCAGCGTCAGCGCCTCCACCTTCGAGAAGGACTGTTGTTTGCACTGTGTCACTTAGCGGAGAAAACACCCCGCAAGTGGCTTGCGTTGTGATGATCAGGCTTGTTTCAATTTCAGTGAAATCAAGCAATACTTTCCATGAACCATCTTGCTTTAATGTGATTTCCCCTGCTGAACCATCGGAAATTGAATACTCAAGCACACAGGAATCGAGTTCATCGTGCATGACTGCACCTTCAAACCATAGCAAATTAGGTTCTTCAAGCAATTCTCTGCTCGGTGCTTGAATAACGGGCGCCAATTCTGTTGGCGGGGTGACGAGGACCTGATGGGTTATGTCCGCTACATCTGGTGCTAATGCCAATGAGTCGACCGCTTCTAGGCTCACCATGACGGTGTAATTCCCCAACATCGATGGAAGAAATTCCAAAGCATAGCCGACTGGGCTTGTGCTCCATCCATAGGCGCTTAGCGCCTCGTAATCAGGATCGAATACTGATGGCAATAGGTTCCAACCTTCGCCTGCATAGCGCACTTGAATCACGATTGGAGTCCCATCCAATTGAACAGTTTCTATCGGGGCAATCCATTCGAACCGTGGCGCATCCAGAACAACTGGTTCGTCGATTTGTTGTTCATCAACCGGGTCGACAGCACCAAAGCATCCTGCAAATCCGAGCAGTGCGACGAGCAACACAGCAGTGGTCACCGGGCGATTCATGTTGTTTGTTGGTGTTGGCCGTCTTTGAATGTGTTGTTGTTTACAATTGGTCGGATTCAGATCGTCCGTCATTGGTTGGTAATTCTGCAATGCTTACGGGATGAGATGGGTGTGCAACTGCAAGCGGTTTCACAAACATCAGGGATCCACCACGGGTTCGTTCAATCCGGATGAGTATTTCCCAATGAACACGGATCAACGGGGATGAAACTGTGCCGGGCCAGGTGTTTGGTGGTGCATCAAGAATCATTTCTTTGTCTGTAAGGTCAACACGTCCACCGAATTCCATGACGCGCATCGGTCGGAGGAACAGGCCCCCTTCAACTTGATGATGCTCCATTGGCGCTTCTTCGCCTCCGCCTGTTCCATCGTCTTGTCCCACTTCCCAGTGATGCGGTAAGGCTGTAGTGAGCCCGGGAGGTGGTTGAGCGTCCTTTGACCGACCGAGCGCCGAAAAAACTTCTTCTCTTGCTGGGGGTAGAACACCAACTCTCCACATCACTTCGATGTTGCTCCATCCTTCCGGCTGTTCAGGAATGCTGACTTTGAGCCTCAATGGTTTGCCTGCTGTTGGGGTGTCAATGCATTCGATGATTGGTGGCTTAGGTGCAGATCGCAGGAAGGAACGTTGGGAACTCAAATCGAGAAAATTCGCACCGACGCGCAAGATCAGGGGGGCGAAGAGGAGGGGTACGACAATGATGGCTAAAGCAGGATAATCAAGCAACCCGATTCTTACAGTTCCCGTTCCTACACCCGGTATACCAAAAGCGCTCAAGACCGGTTCAATGAACAGGTAGCCAAGGGCCACAAGCAGAACACTCACGGAAAAGGAAAGAAATTTCCGAACAGCTCTGTGAACTGGGTTGGGGGTGAGGTACCAACCTCGGCGATGCAGCTTAACAATGCGTGGGATTTTCGCGGTTTCCACCATTGAAGCCTTGCGATGGATGTTTGTGTCATCGTAGATTTCATCTTGGTAGATGTAGCGCTGTTCAATAAGCCATCCATCTTCATTGCCGAGCCGGAAACTTGGTGTTTTTTCCTCGAGCGCTGCAACCAGTTTGTCGGCAGGCACATCGAGGTGCAATGTGGTTTGTTGTGTAGCAATAGGCAGGGATTCAGGTTCAAAGCGGCCGGGTTCAAACGGGGGGTATCGCACCCTTTGTTCCATTTGGATCTTAACCACAGCATCACACCCTATCGAAACATCAACCGCGTTCCGGCTTTGAGTGCAAGCCTTCTGAAGGCTGGTACTTTTTTGATGAGGGCGAGCCCCAAGGGGACTGGTTTTTCGATGTCGCCAATTTCATTGATCAATTCCAGAACCTCTTCCTTGGCAAAGTTGGTAAAGTTCTTGTTCAACTCTGCGTCGGTCGTGTCTGATACGAGCAAGTTCCTCAACATGCGTGCTTTGTCCTGATCTTTCTTCATTGCTGCAAAGTGCTTGGCCGAAATTTTGTGAAGGTGCTTTTGGGTGAGTTCATCAGCGGTAATTGCCGCAGAAAGGGGTTTCAAAATGCCTTTGATTTGCCTGAAACCTGGCCCGATTCCACCCCCAGTGGTTGGCTTGGCCATGCCTGCAGCATCGCCGAGCAGCATCACTCGATTGCTGACCGTTTTCTTGACCATTCCGCTTGGAATTGGGCCACAATACCTTGCAGTTTCTGTAATGTTTTTGAATCGGTCTTTCCAAAGCGGGTGATTCAGCAAATCGTCATAGCACTGTTCAACGCTTTTCCCATCAAGACGGTCCGGTGTTGACCACACACCAATTCGATGGCTGCCAAACCCAGAGGGGATGACCCATGCGAAGAAGCCCGGTGCAATCGCTGAACCGCTGTACATTTCCAACCAACGTGGTTTCCCATCATAGCCATGGACTTCAGTTTGAAATCCAATCATCATTTCATTTGGACGTCCCATCTTGAAGTGCCTCCTTGTCCAGCTGTGCGCTCCATCGCAACCGATGAGTAATTTGGTGGTCATTTCCACTGTGTCAGTGCCGATTTTCACTTGGACATCAACGCCATCCTCATTTGCTGTTGCGTCAACTGGGGTTGAATCGAGGCTGAGTGTGGCTCCGGCTTGCATGGCTTGTTGAACCACACCTTGGTCGAATTGCTTTCGGCATACAACGTACGTTCGCAACTTTCCATCGGTCCCCACAGGAACGAGTGTCCCATCAGGGCCATGGATCCGAGCGCCGTCGATGTCTTGTAGAACTGAGTCATACAAACCAACTTCATGCATTGCTTTCGGAGTGACAAGGCCAGCGCATTGGAACGGCCTTCCGATCTCTTTGTGCTCTTCAAGCATCAAAACTGAGTGGCCAAGCGAAGCGAGGTGCGTGGCGCATCGACCACCTGTTGGACCGGCGCCGACGATGATTACATCCCAGTTGGTCGCCACCATGTGTTGAACAATGGAGGGGTGCCCATGAATCTTCGCTTAGGAAGCGCGCAGATTGTCCCAATTTAGGAGGTTCACTTTTTGGCGAATTTGTAGCCAATGCTTTCGTTCTTCTTGATGTAAATCGAAGATGCGAAATCCTTTCCAGTCTTTTTTGCCTTCCAATTGTCAAAGGGTCCAATTTCCTTCTTTTCGATGAGAACCTTTGCTTCTTCACGGGTGATTTCTCGCTTTGAGATTTCACGTGCGATTTGTAATTTGCATCCCGTGGATCCTTCTTCAGGTTGGTAGTGAGTTTCAGTTTCCACAATGTTGACTTTGTGGGTGGGGCACACGCCGACGACACCTTCGACCACTGGGAATCGCTTGGCGTCTGCGGCCGCTTCTCGCGGTGGGAAATCAAATTTCACACGGGTGTTTTCGATCACTAAGAACGCCTTGAATGGACGGCCACGCTTTGATGTGAAATCATCCAACAATTCTGATTTGCCTTTTTCCATGATGACTTTGGCTTCCTCTGGTGTGATGAAGCGCTTGCACATCTCCTTCGAAAGCCCTCTGAATTTACACTCTGCATGGTCACAAGCGTACATTGTTTGGCCAATCCGGATGGTTCCGTGATCGCATGCCGGGCATGGGCATAATTCCTCGTCGTTTTCGTCGGTTGATGATTGTCCACCACCAACGAATTCCACTCGTCCTTCATCGGTGAGTTTCACAGTTGCGACATAACCTTCGCCTGATCGGCTAAAGAATCCGTGTAGGTCTGTGAGTTCTCGTTGCTGGAGCAGGCGTGCTGCGGTCACTCGGTCGAACCAGCGACCGCTTGTGTCTTTCCAGAACACAAAGGAACATCCCTTATCTCGACCTTCATTCTTCTCGCACTGGTACGAAAGTGTGGTCTCTTGAATGGATGCTGAACATGCAGGGCAGTCGCCAATTGGCTTTTCCTGGAGGTACAATTCGGCTCGGTCGTGGTTCTTTATTCGCTCAACCATGGTGGTTGTCTGCGCCACAATTGCGTTCATGTAGGTGGATTTGGGATCATCACCACGCTGCACTCGCAGCAAGGAGGCTTCCATTTCGCCGGTGAGTTCGGCTGATGTGATCCATTCAACAGGGATACGTCGAAGGACGTCAATGATTCGAATGCCATGAGCTGCTGCACTGATGCTTCCGCCCCTCGCTCTCAAAATGTAGCCTCGGTCAACCAACTTCTCGATGGTGTCTGCACGGGTCGCAGGGGTGCCGAGTCCCTTTTCTTTCATGACGGCTGCCAAATCCTCGTCTTCAATGTGCTTTCCAGCGTGCTCCATCAGGCGCAATAAACCGGCTTCCTTGAGTCGGCCCTTCGGTTTCGAACGTTCTTCCTTGAACTCAAATTCACTGACGTCTGCCTTACACGGGTTCTCTGGTAGCGTGTTCCAACCTTCGGGAAGGTCCTGTTTCTTTGGTCGGACGGCTCGCCATCCATGTGTTTTGATGGTTCGAACTTCCTTGAGGAAGCGCTCCTTATCAATCAGCGCTGTACGCTTTTGAACATCCCATACAGCGGGTGGGTGCCATGATGCGAGGAAGGTTCTTGCAATCAAGTCGTAGAGTTTTTGATGGTCGTTGCTCGGGAATCCATCTGGAATTTTCCCTGTGGGTATGATGGCAAAGTGGTCGCTTACTTTTGCATCGTCGAAGTTTCGACCGGTGTTTTTCAATCCATCAGAAATGAGGCGAGCGCTGTGGGTGTGGAGGTCGTCTTGGGCACCCAGTTGGCGAATAATTTTCGATACTTCCTCTTTCATATCGGTTGGAAGGTGGCGAGAATCGGTTCTCGGGTAGGTGGTTACCTTGAGATCAGCGTAGAGGTTCTGTGCAATGCCAAGCGTTCGCTTTGCAGACCACGACCAGAGGTTGTTAGCCTCACGCTGTAGGCTGGTCAAATCGAAACTCAATGGTGGTTTTTCAGATGCATCGCGACGTGTTTCGGTAACATCGGCTTGCTTGCCAGATTCGATCAATGCTTTGAGTCGGTCGTGTTCTGCTTGCTCAACGATTCTATGTGGCTTGTAATCTGGTTCGTCTGGGTTGTCGACGTGGTTGGTTCGTTCCCACCGTGCGTTCCATGATGCTTCGCCGGCTTTGAAGTCAGCATTGAGTTGCCAATAAGGGAGCGGTTTGTGGCCAAGAACCTCGAGTTCATGGTCCACAACCATCGCCAGTGTTGCGGTTTGAACCCTTCCCAGTGAAATTGCTGCTCGCTCATTTCGCTTTCGGGGTAAAAAGGAATTTGCAATTCGTGAACCGTTCATACCGATGATCCAATCGGCTTCGGAACGAGCGTAGGCTGCATCCATCAAGGCGTTGTAATCCAAACCATCCTTCCGACCGCTGTAGGCTGTGTTGATTGCATCCTTGGTCATGGATTGCAACCACATACGCGATGTCTTGACCTTGGATTTTGTGTGTTGGACGATGGTGCGGAAGATCAGTTCACCTTCTCTGGCAGCGTCACATGCATTGACAATTTCAGTGACGGACTTGTCTTTGATGAGTTTAGAAACGGCCGTCAGTTGTTTTTTTCCTCTTCCACCGATTGGTTTGTACTCAAATGTTTCAGGAACAAATGGCAAACGATCAACGGTTTTTCTCCAATCCTTGAAGTCTGCATCGTAATCATCCATGTACTTCAATTGAAGCAAGTGACCGATGGCCCAGGTGACAACCATACCGTTGCCTTCCCAGTGAGTTTCGTGCTTTCCTTTCACTCCGAGCACATTGGCGATGTCGTTGGCAACGCTTGGTTTTTCGGCAAGAATTACAATCGTCATCGATAAATAGCGCATCGCCGAGGCTACTTGAACTCTCTCTAAGTCCATCCGTGAGCACAGATACTCTTGTATCTGTAAGGGAAAAGCCAGATTATTACTTCGAATTATCGGAGGGTTGCAAGGACCAAATTTCTCTGGACTTTGTCTCATCCCACGGCAATTCGCTGTTCGGACCACCACAACCAACGCACCCCGGGTATCCCGCCGCTAAGAGGTCTTTACAAGCATCAAGCACGGTAGTCCATGCCACATCGATGCTCCACGGCAACCAGCATGTACTCGCTTCCGGTTCAAGCCCCCCAACACGAACCACATGTCCCGAAAGCCCTTCTATTGGACTTGCAAGGCTGAAATCAATCCATTCCAACTCATGCACCAGTGTGGCAGGGAACTCGAGGCGGGAGGGTTGAGCGTCACCCATCTCGAGGATTAATTGATCAAGGTTCGATGCGAATCGCTGAGGGCACCGCACCGTCATGCCATGAAGGCGTAGAATCCGACGAGCGGCTTCTCGCACGGTTGGCCACATCGGGTCATCAATTCGCACATTTGGTGCCAACAAGCCGAAGTGTTGAAGGTTGTCGGTCCAAACCGTCATCCATGGGATTAGGCTACAGGTTGGTAAGCCGTCCAATGCTTGGGGTGCAAGACTCCGAAAAGGCCCATGCTCGAGCCATCCTTGGTCTCAAACTGATGTGTTCCAACCCAATCACACGCACGGCGCTCAACCTCACCTACGGTCCACAATCGCTCAATGTAACTCGATTTGGGGCGCAATACCCGAATCCGTTTGGATTAGCCGCAGGCATGGACAAGCGTGCAGAGGCCTTGCGTGGATGGACAACTTTGGGGCTTGGATTCATAGAGATTGGCGGCGTCACGGCCGAGGAACAACTCGGAAACCCTAAACCACGTATGTTTCGTTCTGGCGCTTCGAAGGCTTTGGTCAATCGGATGGGCTTCAATAATCCAGGCTCCGCCAACATGGCGAATCAACTCAAGAGGCACTTTGCTCGGTATGGTCGCCCTGAAGTCCCACTTTGGGCGAATCTTGGCAAATCGAAACTTACGCCTCTTAGTGACGCACCGCTGGACTATGCGACTACCATGGAACGCCTCTATTCTTATTGCGATGTTTTTGTAATCAATGTCTCATCGCCGAATACACCAAACCTGAGGGAGCTCCAGCACGATGATGCACTCGCCAACATTGTGGCCGCTTGCAACGCTGTTAACCAAAAACAATCTCAACAATTAGGCGTTGATGCAAAACCTTTGCTTGTCAAAATCGCACCGGATTTGAGCGATGACCAACTCGTGGCTGTGGTCAAGACGGCCAGAGATGCAGGCTGCGACGGGATTGTCGCTACGAACACAACCATTGAACGGCCTGAAGCGAACAACGCACGCGATCAATTGGTGTTTGCAGAAACTGGAGGCATGAGTGGACAACCCGTGGCTCAGCGCTCAACCGCGATGATTCATCGAATCTATGAATTGACCAACGGTGAATGGCCAATCGTTGGAGTTGGCGGGATCAGCAATGCTGAGGACGCCTGGGAGAAAATTGGTGCTGGGGCTTGCTTGCTGCAGGCGTACAGTGGATTTGTCTTCGAAGGCCCCTCTTTGACCAAAACTGTTGTCAATGGTTTGAATAAAAAACTCAAGCAAAGTTCCTTTTCGACACTGGATGAAGCCATTGGTTTTGCCCACAAACAGAGCCCACGGGTTGATGAATGAGCTGAACGTGGGTGGTTCTGATGTACACACGCCGCACTCGCTACCTCCTGCTCGGAGCGGTTGTTACCGTAGGGTTGCTTGGCGTAATTTTGCTCCAGGCACCCGAACCCACCCGTGCAGTTGATGAATTGATGGACGATCCCTCTACGTACGTTGGTAAGGAAATCGCCGTCCGTGGTGAAGTGAGGGATGGGAGCATTGACAACACCACATTTGTCTTTATTCTCCATGGAATGACCCATGAGTTGATCATCGATTATGCAGATGCATCTGTTTCAAACGGCCTTGGCGACAACCGCACTGTCTATGCTCAAGGGGTTCTTCGAATGATCGATGGTGAATACGTACTCGAAGCAAACATCATCAAAACTTCGTGCCCTTCGAAGTATGAGGAAGAGCCAACTGAGTGATTCAGGTTCGGACGCCATTTCGTCCGGCAACCAAGCGGTTCGCAGCCGTGCATTTGAGGTGTTATTTCCAGTTTCACGGTATTCTTCACATCTGTCTGTACGAGCATTATCATCTGGTTTTTCAAGATTGGAAAGCATATGCATAAATGCTACCCACTTAACGACTGTTTGGAAGTCGTC
>DUKM01000079.1 GCA_013329255.1 Candidatus Poseidoniaceae archaeon
GCGTCTGGAGCCGTGTATGGTAAGCGACTGGTGGAAATCCTCAGTTCCAAAGACATTCCAGTGCGACTGGTCGTAACAAACGCAGGGGAAATCACCCTCAAGCATGAATGCAATACCACCAAGGAAGAAATCGCTCAAGCGACCGGTGCTCTGTTGGAAGACGATGCAAACATCGGTGCCAAATCAGCATCAGGATCGGCCAACATCGACGCTGTTGTTCTGTGCCCTTGCTCGGGAACAACGCTCGGTAAATTAGCTGCTGGAATTGGTGACAACCTCATCACACGCTCAGCCATTGTGGCATTGAAGGAGCGAAGAAAACTGATCCTTGTTCCCCGGGAAGCACCCTATGCTACCGTCCACTTGGAGAACATGACCAAACTCTCACAGTGGGGTGCAGTCGTCATTCCCGCATCGCCTGGTTTCTACAACCATCCAACATCAATCGATGACATGGTTGACTTTGTCGTTGCCCGAATCCTCGACCACATTGGCCTTGATCACAACGTCGGCAGCCGATGGACTGGGGAAGAGATACCCTAAGCAAGCAACCGCCGAGTTCTTCAATGAGCGATGCAACCCTTGTTTATGGACGAAGCCAAACTCTCGAAACTCACAGTCGCCGAACTGAAAGGGATTCTCTCTGAACAAGGCCTTCCAGTGAGCGGCAAGAAGGCTGACCTCATCGAGCGACTCTCAATTAGCACCTCATCTCCTGTTCAAGAAACATCACCAGCATCGATGATGGTGGTGGAGGAAGATGTCGTCGTTTTTGATGAACCAATGACGCTCATGCATCGGATGAAAGAACCGTTGTACGGCCCCATCAATATGGGTATGGCGATAGCGATTGGTCTGGCTGCATTGATGGTCTCTGCAGTCTTGATTGTACAACCTGCTTGGCTCGGCTTTGAACCAGACTACGACTATGAGTTGATTGATTTTGACGCAAGCCAAGCTCAAGCCTACGCCGAAAACCTCGTCGCCCTTGGCCATCCAGATTGGGAAGGACGAATGAGCGGCACACAAGAAGAAGCAAACACCGCTCAATACATCATTTCTGAATTTGCGGCAATGGGCCTGCAAACTCAACTCAACAGTTTTGAAGTCCCAATGCACAAGGTCAACGCCGAACCAAGCCTGAGAATTTGCGTCCAGGGCTTGGGAGGCAACAGCCCCTGTGAAGGAATAACGGCCTTTGGGTCGGTGATTACTGAATTTCAACATCGCATCGATTACGTCATTCAAGGATTTTCGGGCCAATCTGAATACACCTTCCAGCAAGATGTTCAACTGACTGATTTAGGCAACGGCAGCGATGATGCTCTGTGGAGCACAGCAGGTGGTACGATTGGCTACCTCCGAAGCGGTGGTTCCAAAATCGGCAACACCCAGATGTTTTCAAAAGCCGCTGAAAACGACCTTGCTGGCCTGATTCGAGTCAACAAAGATTACAATTGTGGCATGATCGAAGGCAATGACTGCGTGCCAATTTTCAAGGGCAGCGGCATTGATGATGTCACGGCTGCAAACGGCGGCACCATCCCAAGTGACTTGCCGTTCATCGCCATGTCGAAGGATGCAGGAGAAATCTTGGAAACCGCTATTTTCAACGCAACCGGGTCCCAAGGGGTGTTGGAAATGATCATCGACGTGACCAACGACCAAGAACAAACCATCTATGTGCCATGTGGAATCATTGAAGGAAAATCCACCGAGGTTGTCATTGTTGGAGGTCACCACGACACCGTCTACCACGGCCAAGGGGCCGTTGATGATACTTCAGGAACTTCCAGCGTTATGGAAATGGCCCGTCAGATGAGCATGGTTGTCAACGAAACCGGCACACCTGAGCGAACCATGCAGTTTTGCACCTGGGGTGGAGAAGAAGAAGGGCTTTACGGTAGTCGAGCGTATGTTGCAGCAAACCAAGACTTCTTGAAAAACAACCTGCGTCTCTATGTGAACCTCGACATGAACCACGTTGATTCTGATGCGAACCGAGGAAACTCCGTTTCACTGTTCACAAATAACAAAGATGACTACGGCCACATGGAGCGAATCACCGACCTCTACAAAGACGCCAACCCTGACATGGCCGAACGCTATGACATTCGACTTTCTCTTCTGGAAGGAGCTCAAGGCGAACCAGATGGAATGCCATACAACTCCGATCATGGCCCGTTCGTCTATGACCTCGATGGAAAGCGCGGTCGCGCTGTGGTTTGTTATGGAAGCGGCAGTTTGGAATACCACACTTACCTCGACACCATGGACCGATTCAATGCTGAATCGTTGGGTATCTCGGTGACCATTTACGGCACTTATGTCCGAATGCTGGCGTACAACCCCGGCGTGTGATTCCACAAACCAAGCGACGGCTTCAAAGCGTGGTGTTCAGCCCTTGCGGCATGGTCGCACCAAGCGCTTGGGCATCTCACATCCTCGTAGCCTCAAAATCAGAGGCTGTTCAGATGAAGGATAAAATTGGGAAATTGAAGGATTTCCAAAAGATGGCTCGCAAAAAGAGCACATGCCCCTCAAGCCAGAAGGGCGGCGACCTCGGTTGGTTTCGCAAAGGACAAATGGTTCGCCCCTTCGAAGAAGTGGTGTGGAGCCACCCCCTTGCATCAGTTTCTGAACCAGTAAAAACTCAATTTGGCTATCACCTGATTTGGGTCCATGAGCGAGACGAAGCCTGAGGGATTTGATGACCGTTCGCATTGGATTGGAACAGTACACTGTGATGGCAAAGCACGGCTACTATGAATTCGAGCATGAGCAAGAGCAGCCTTTTGTGTTCACCGTCTGGGCAACCCTGGTCGATGACAAGGTCGAGAATAACCTTCAGCGCACCCTAAATTATGCCGATATTCAAATCGCAATTGATCAAGTCATGCTTGAATCAGACCAACCGATTGCGTTGATCGAAGAAATGGCGTCGAGGGTGGTTCACCGCCTTCAGGGCAACAATCTGGTAGCCGAAATTCACGTGCGAATCGAAAAACCGCAAGCACCATTGCCGCATCCTGGCGGTTTGCCCGTAATCGAAGTCCTGTGGTCTCGAACTTGAGCGAGTCTTCAAGCACCTTCCCCGCAAGCCCAGCATATGTCGGAGCGCATCGAACGGGTCTATGTCCCATCTGCCGTCGAAGAAGGTGGCAAGGGCCTGTCCCTTGGCTGCTTTAGCAGCGAGGAGACTGCATGGAATGTGCTGCGTAGTTTTCTTAGAAAGAGCGACAGGATGCTTTTGACTGCCGCTTCTGTTGTGGTTTGGGACGTTGACGTCATCGGTGAGCATGGCTTGACCGTGTTGGCATCCCTCGAATGCAAGGATTGTCCTGTTTGCACGAGGCAGACATTTTGGGTGGATTTGGAAAACTTTTCAGCTCTATGCCACGGTGACGCTTGCGCTGCTTGGGTCGAAGAAAGCACACATGAGCCTGGGGTGATCGATTGCGGTTGGCCCCCGATGAGGTACCTCAAGCAAACCAAATCGATTGAAGAGGCGTTCACAGAATTATTCGCACTCGGCGACCGAATCAAGGCTGCTGGAATCACTGAGAACAGTGGTATTGAGGCCTCTGAGAACCTGCTCGACGAGTTTGACGCTAAATCATCCTAAGGACAATCGGTCCAATGAAACTGAAAGCGAACAGTCCGAGAAACACGAACATCCAGATTCTCATTTGCTTTTGATTTCGTTCATCCCTTGAATTGCGATCGGTGCATGCTTGGTCGCTGCACACTCGCGGTTCAGCAGAGAGTTTGATTGGCCGGAAGCAAACCCTACAGTGCTTGTGAGGCTGGATTTTTCCCGTTGCGGTGGAGGCGACTTTACTTGTCATCCGTTGAATATTTTCTTTGACTCTTTTTGCATCAACCATCGTCCATCACCTAAGGTAAAACCAGTGTCCCTTCGAAAGGCTGGCCGTCAAGGGCCTGCTCCAACAGTGACAAATCCCGTCCATCAAGAACTGCAAGTCGCAGGTCGCACGCTTTGGCCCATCCGACCGCAATCGGATCAATCACGGCTGATGCACCCGGTGCAAGAGGCTCCCCGATGCCGGTAATTTCGGCCAGTTCATCGATCGACATTGTTGAGAACGATGAAGCATCTTCATTATGGCGAGGGTCCTTATCAAAAACATGGCTGACATTGGTGGCAATAACGCAGTGACTCGCCCCGGTATCACGGGCAAGAGCAACTGCAACTGCATCTGT
>DUKM01000147.1 GCA_013329255.1 Candidatus Poseidoniaceae archaeon
GCAATGCCAACTTCATCGAGCCGTACCGGATCACTGACGAGGGATTTCGCCAGAGTAATGCCTTCCCGCGCTGGCAGTCCACCGCCAACAATCAGGGCAAGACGGCGCCCATTTCCTTCCATATGGACCGCCAATTGTCGCAAACGGCCGAACCATTCGGTTCTCTGCTCTGCTTCTTCTGGACGGAGGAGGCTCCCTCCCAAAGCAACAACATGACGAGTGGTCATCGTTCCTTCCTTGCGCGCTCATGCTTTGAGCATATCCCCCTGAACAACATTCGAAGGCCCGACCTTTGTTCCTCCACTTCCCTTCGAGATGAGAGAGTTGAAGACCCCTCAACCATGCCCTTGAAACGGAGGCCAAGCGATGTCTGATGATGCAACCCTCGCCACGCGCCGGCTTCGGTTGAAACTCGCCCTTGAAGACTTGAGGGAAATGAAAGGGTTCGGGACCGAATTGGTGACGCTGATCATCCCACCAGACCGTCACATCTCCGACGCACGTTCGTTGCTCCAAAACGAGCACGGCCAAGCAGCGAACATCAAATCCAAGGGCACTCGAAAAAATGTTCAAGGCGCTATTGAATCAGCCATCTCAACCCTCTCACGCTACAAAAGACCTGGAGAGCATGGTTTGGCAATTTTCGTAGGTTCAATCATCATTGGCAACAATAAGAACCGCATGGTCAACGTTGTTGTTGAAGAGCCGCCTGAAGCCTTGATGTCGTTCAGATACCGCTGCGACTCTGTCTTTGAGTTGTCCCAACTTGAAGACATGCTCGTCGATAAGAAATCCTACGGCTTATTTGTCATCGATCGTTCAGAAGCTGCGTACGGCATCGCATCGGGTAAACGCATTCACGTTCAGGAACACATCGTTTCAAACATCATGGGCAAGCACCGGCAAGGTGGTCAATCGGCTCAACGTTTCGAGCGACTAATCGAGGAGGCCGCCCATAATTTCTTCAAGCGAGCAACTGAACACGCCTGTTCCTATTGGCTTCCAAACCTCGAGAACATCCAAGCCATCATAATTGGAGGACCGGGCGCAACAAAAGACTTCGTTGTCAAAAACGATTACTTCCACCACGAAGTGGCAAAGCGCATTGCTAAGACACACTTTGACGTTGGGTATTCCAACGAGAGTGGCGTGCGTGAACTGGTTGAGAACGCTGGATCTCTCATGGGTGAAATCGAACTTGATGCTGAGCGCAGAGTGATGACTTCATTCCTTTCTGAATTAATCAAGGCCGCACCAAGGGCGACCTACGGTGAGATGATGGTCCGAAGTGCACTTGAACGAGGAGCGGTTGACCGCCTGCTGGTTTCCGAGGGGTTGCGAAAGAACACCTTGGAACTTAGATGTGGCTCATGCCAGAACGAATGGAGCGCCACTGTAGGGCGCATGGAAGCGTTGCCAAAGTGCCCCGCGTGCGAAGCATCTGGCGACAACGCCAAGGAACTGAGTAACATTTCACTCATCGACGAACTCGGCAAAATGGCCGAGCGAAGCAACACGGAAGTAATCTATATTTCAATTGATACAGAGGAAGGTTCGCAACTGCTTCATGGTTTTGGAGGCCTTGCAGCCCTTTGCCGTTACCCAATGATGTGAGGCGATACCATGCAGATGCTCAAAGCAGTGATTGAACCGTTAATTGAAGCGGCTTTGAAGGAAGTAGGCATCACCAACGATCACTGGCGAAGCATGCTCTCACCTTCTCGAGAATCAGAACAAGGGGACCTTTCGTTGCCATGTTTCCCATTTGCCAAACAACTCGGGCAAGCGCCACCAGTGATTGCTGAAGCGTTGGCTGAAGCCATTCCAACCCACGAAGCAATCGGCGAAGTGAACGCTGTTGCAGGTTACCTCAACATCAAGGCCGCTCCGGCATGGCTGGCTCAAACCATCCTCGCTTCGCCTCAAACGCACGGCCACCCCTTTGGCCAATGCCAGCCAACTGGGCGAAAGATTCTGATTGAACACACCTCAGCAAATCCAAACGGCCCTTTCCATGTTGGTCGCGCCCGAAACGCCATTCTTGGTGATTCATTGGTTCGACTTCACCGCCTTTATGGCAACGAAGTACGCGCTGAATACTACGTCGATGACATGGGGAAGCAAGTTGGCGTCCTGGCTTGGGCGCTTGAACACCTCAGTTCCGAAGAGGTTGAAGCCACTCTAGAAGGAAGAGAACCACTCAATCCAAAATGGAAAGGCAAAGCCGATCATGAGCGAGTTCGTTGGTATCAAGCCGCACAAGTGGTTCGACAGGAACGCGCTGACAAAGAGACCATCGAAGAGGAAATTGGCCGAATGGTTCACGCAAGCGAACACGGCGACCAGAAGGTCCTCGATGACTTTGCAGCAGCCTACCAACCTGTGCTTGATGGCATGTTGACCACCCTCGCACGGCTTGGGATTGATTTCAACACCTTCACCAAGGAATCGATGTTTGTCACCAATGGCGATGTTGGGCGCTTGATGGAACAATTTAGGAGTTTTGAAATTCATGGCACTGCTGACAATGGGGCTGAATTCTTGGACCTCGGCGCACGAGGGCTCAAAGGGAAGACAGAGTTCTTTTTCCGCCGTGGAGATGGATCCTCATTGTACGCAACGCGAGACATAGCCTACCACATGTGGAAATGGCAACAGTGTGACGATTTGATCAACGTCCTCGGCGAAGACCACAAGTTGCAAGCCAAGCAGGTTGGAATGACCCTCACTGAATTAGGGCAAAAGGTTCCAGAAGTTCTGTTTTATTCATTTATCAAACTGCCCGAAGGCAAGATGTCCACCCGGAAGGGCAACGTTGTGTTCATGGATGACCTCTTAGACGAGGCCCAAGCTCAAGCAGCAGCTGTTGTTGGAGCCTTGCGACCAGATTACGAACAAGAGCAAGTCAAGGAGATTGCTGACGCCGCCGGTACTTCCGCAGTTCGATTTAACATCATCAAGGTCAGTCCGGAAAAGGGCTTCACATTCCGATGGGAGGAAGCATTGGCGTTCGAAGGCGGTTCTGCCCCCTTCATCATGTATTCACATGTCCGGGCTTGTTCCATCCTCCGCCGATGCCAAAAAGAAGGCGTTGACGTGGATGCTGAATTGTCGAAAAAGGGACTGGATTTCCCTTCAGAGATGTCAACAGGCATGATTGGGTTGCTCCGAGCGTTGGCCGTCCACAATGATGTGCTCGCCAAAGCCGTCAATGATCGACGCCCTCATCTCTTTGCCAATCAGATGCTGACCCTTGCCAATTGCTTCAATGCCTTTTATCGAGATTGCATGATTGTGGTTGAGGGTGAGGTCAACACCTTCAATCTTCAAATTTCCGAAGTGGCTCGCAACATGATGCGAACCGGCATGGAAGGATTGGGCATTGCGCCCATCGAACACATGTGAGTTCACTCTTGGTCTCGACGGTACCAACCCTCTGGCAACGCCATTGGATCGATTTCTCGAGCGTCTTTTACGCGTCGGATGATTTCCATCCGCATGGATTCCATTCCGACGAACTCTGTGGCAGACATCGTAACTCGGCCTTTCGGGTCGAACAGGAGCGGTAAATCCGGCGTGCCTTCTGAACCATCCTCTCGCCATTCCGTTTCGGCAGCGGAAACTTCTTCCCACATTTCAGGCAACGGAGTCAACAGGTCTGCTTTGGAAGTCACAACCAGTAAATCAGTACCCGGAAGCATGGTTTGTACGTCTTCCAGCAGGTGGACCTGTTCTTCAATCGAAGTGCCGCAATCTTCGCTTTCATCCATCAGGAAGAGCACCAGGGACCCGGTGTGTTCGAGGGCTGCAATCGCTTGAAGTTCAATTGTATTTCGCGCCGTTCTTGGCCGGTCAAGCAAACCTGGCGTGTCGACCATCTGGTACTGCAAACGCCGATGAGTGAAGTGACCAACGTGGATCTGTTTGGTGGTGAACGGGTAGTGGTTGACTTCCATGTTTCCTGAACTCAAAGCCGAGATGAAAGCGGATTTCCCAACGTTAGGGGCGCCACAGACCACAATGCATGGAAGAACTTGGTCAATCGTTGGAAGACGTTTGAGCGTTTCACGAGCCTGACTCAACCACGCCAGTGACGGTTTCACCCGGCGCATGATCGAAGAGATTCGCCCGTAGGCTTCCTTTCGAGCATCATGCATCAGCTCAGTTCGACCGGTGCGGATAATTTTCTTGCTGTTTTGCCCACCGATGTTGAGCACCTGCTTGGAACCCCATTGGAGCATCGACAAATGATGTCGGTAATCATCGCACCCAACGCACGCATCAATCATCGCAACGTCGAACTTTGGGGATTGGTCCAACGAAGGCCAGACATTGACCGTCTCGGTGAGGGTTGTAGCAATCACATCGGCTGCTGTTTGGACCATTCGGCTCATTTGCTTGCGAACACGGAAAATTCGGTCTGAATCATCAACTCGGTCGGCTGCCTTCCTTGCTCGCGAGAAGGCTTTGTCCAGCACTTCGTCCTCAAGCAGGACGGTTGGAAGCGTGCGCCATGAGACCTTCATCTTCTTCCCTCGTTTCCTGCCGGTGGCCCACCCTTCAAGAAGGCATACCCCCAAAATCAGCATTTACGGGCGTTGAAGCATCCCAAACCAAGAGCGAGGTTCAAGTAGCCTCGCCATGTACCTTTATTCATGGCGAAGAAGAAGCAGAAGATTGAACTCCCAGATTGGGCTAAACCAATGTGGAAAGAGATGGGCTCGCCAAAACTTGAGGATGTTGCAGATGTTGTCGACGGAGATTTACTCAAACGCAGGCATGGTCTTCGTCGCGACGACCTTGTGGAAATCCTCATGGACGCCCGTTCATTGATCGAAGGCCACGACCCTTGGATTCGTGGAAGGTTGTTGTCTTCCGGTAAAACCAGCCTTGAGTTGTTGGGCGAAGATGGACGCATTCATTTTGTGGCAAGGGACATCATTGCTCGCATTGTATTGGCCGCCCACACCCGCCCTGCCTACATCGACGACAAGGACCTCTTGGCCTTCGAACGCGCTGACATGAAGCGAAGATCCAACCTTCACGAAAAAGTCGAGAAGGAAAGCAAAGGCAGCGATGATTCACACCTCTGGGGCTGAACTCATGCACATCCCAGTGGGGTGGGCAGTTGTTGAAGAACGCTTGATGCGTGAATTTGAATTCACAGATTTCAACCAAGCCAAACAGTTGGTGGACGCTTTGTCCCTCCACGCAGAGACTGTCAACCACCATCCTGAGATTCATTTTGGTTGGGGTTATGTGATTGTGGAGTTGTTCACCCACGACGAGGATAAAATCACCGACAAAGACACCTCATTTGCCACTCATGTCAACAGCCTGATCGAGGAGGCATGAAGCATGGCAATCGACCCAAAAGGACGCAGTGAACCTGGCTATGAACGCCACATGTTTGTCTGCGGCCATGAACGGCCACCCGAGGCAACCCGACCTTCCTGCGGCCGTAGGGGCAGTTTAGCCCTCATGCAGGCGATCAAACGTGCGGCAAAAGAAGCAGGTTTGAACAACATTCGAGTGCAAAAATCAGGATGCCTTGACTTTTGTGAATTTGGCACCACTGCAGTCATTTATCCCGAAGGCGTCTGGTACACGCTTGAAGGCGAAGATGATGTTGCTGCAATGGTTCAACATTTAGCGACCGGAGCGGTTTCTGAGCAGCACCAGATGAACATCACGGCTGAGGAAAACTGATCGTAACTTCGATCATTCGAGCGGTTCTTCTTCGCGGTCTGCTGCCATACAAGGATCTGCTAGGCAATCGATTGGCCCCTGTTGCTCCATCCCTTCTTCACCGTCAAAGCCAGCAAGCATGCCTTTTTCGACATAGAGGCTTGGCCCATTGGCCATGAAGTAAACTGAGCCACGCCCAGCACGAGAGTCTTCAGGTTGCGAATTATTCCCTGTAGCGCAGGCATCAATGCAACCATCGGCAAAAGCGATGTAAACTCGTCCTTCCAAGTCGATGGTAAGGTCGTTGAAATCCAAGAGGTTTCGGTTTGAACCGCCGTCATCGGTTCGGCAATCCCCGCTGTTCAGACACATGCTTCCGATTTGTACCGGGTCGTCCGAGAGTCGGTAGGTGGTAAAGGTTGGATTTTCATCCAATGCATTGAGGCTGTAGGTCACATAGATGTCATAGCTGATGTTTCCTTGAGCGTAATGCGGGTTACCATCCCAACTACCACCATCGATGTTGGTTTTGTTCAACTCTTCTGCATTCTCGCTTCCAAGATAGGTGAAGGCAATGCGACCTGGATCGCCTGCATCGACTTGCGGGAAAGCAGTGGATATGACTTCAACAGGACTGATGCGGGTGCTGGTTTGCTCCCAGGTGTCGCCTGAATCTGTGCTTCGTGACATGTAAATTCCGAAATCAGCGCCCGTCCAAACGTGGTAGGCATTGGATTCACTGTCGGTGGCGACTTCCGAATTCTTTCGCGGATCGGGTGTTCCTGCATCTGTTCCCATGGTGCGCTCTTCCCAGCTGAGGCCGTTGTCTTTGGAAAGAATGAGCGTAGGAGTTGGCACACGAGGTGTCACGTAGACCGTGCCGTCTGGAGCGGTTGTAATGGCTCCGTGCAGGCCACCGTTGGTTGAAGCAAGCCCGACGATGTTGCCTCCAACTTCGAAGCTGGCACCGCCATCAAAACTGGTGAAGCAAGAGATGCCGACGAGTTTGTTGAAGCAGAAGTAAACGGCCGTCGAATACGTTGGATTCAGTTGTCCAATCACACCAAAGGCGCTGTCTACCCATGGACCAGTCGCCAGTTTGATGTGATCATTAAGTGGAGTTGTCCCTGAATCGTGAGGGTTACCCATCCAAGTTTGACCATCGTCATCCGACCAGCCAATCCAAGTGGATTCGAGGCCCATCATGTGGATGTTGAAGATTCGGTCAGTTTCCAAATCGACCCACCCGTAGGGATCGCTTGTGAATGGGGCTTGAGTGATGTCCTTCGAGTCAACCCAAGACTCTCCATGATCGCAAGAGCGCATTGGTTTTTCCATGGCAATGAAGAACATACAACCGCTCGATGTGATGCCAATGCTTGGCTCTTTGCCAGTCTCACCAACATCGCTGAATACGAAATCCATGGACAACGGCTCGACATCAATGGATTGTCCTGTGCCATCGGTGACGAAGATCCTCTTGTCCCCTTCGGGCATGACTTCTTCCTCGATTGGTTCTTCTTCAGCCCCAAAACATCCGGACATCGAAAGGGTCGTTACTAGGAAACAGAGCAGAAAAGCCTTGACTCGCATGGGCTGGCCAGTCCGCCGTCTCCATTTATGTTATGCCTTTGCCCGGTTGAAAAAATCCCACACAGAGGAATCAGACAAAGCGGTAAAGTAAGATTTACAACCGCTATAGAACGACAGGTTAGCCACTCAAAGTTTGACTGGCCGAGTTGCACCGCATGCTTGGCATTTGAGCAAGGTGGTTCGATCTTGCTTGACGAAATTTGTATCCGGTGCGCCACATTGACTGCACTTGATGTAGGCATTGACATAATTCGAAATTGTCTTCTTAATCCTCTTTGGAGGGATTCGACCCTTGAAGCGAGCTCTTGGACCGTCACGGGAGCCGGAAGTTCCGAGTTCATTGAGGATGTACTGGTAAACGTGATTATCGTCCCTGTCCATCATTGAAACCACTTCGTTGAAGTTTCGAAAAATAGTGTTTTGACCCTCGATAAGAATTTGAGGCACGGGCAAGCGCCATCGTGAACGCGAAGAGATTTCTTCGGGGATGTTCTCGCGTGCTCGGTCGAGCAAGGACTCGTAATCGAAGTCGCTCATGAGTAAAGGCCTGTGCCTCTCTTTCTTGAAGCCATCGGAACCTTACGGGCAAAGGATTGATGAGGTTGGGGCTCCACCGCTGCATGAGAACTATGGTTTTGAGCATCGAAGAACTCAGAGCACAAGCCTTTGGAATGCGAAAAGAAGGGCTGAATTCACAGCAGATTGCGGATGAACTTTCGCTTTCACAAGATACAATCTCTTGGTTGCTCGCAGAAGGCAGCACTGAAGATCGCCCCACGGACGTCAGAATAGGATGGCGGAGCATTGGTGTGCGACCAGAACGAATTGCCGCTGTTGGTACCATCATGGCCGATGTGGCTGACGAAGAACTCGGTCTGGAAGACATTGACACCATCGTTGGCATCTCAATCAACGGCATCACGTTCGCCCATGAAGTGGCACGAAACCTCGGCGCTGAATTTACCATTTTCCGAAACGTCGAAGGCGCTGAAGGGCAAGGGGTTCTCTCCAACAAATACGGTAAAGTCTCAGGCAAAAAGGTCGTCATTGTTGATGACGTGCTCTCATCTGGTGTGACCATGGGCAAAACCATTGAAGCCATTCGCGCCGTTGGCGGTGAAGTCGGATTGGCAGTTGTACTCGTCAACAAAACAACTCGCAATGAAATCGAAGGTGTGCCACTGCGTGGCATCATCCGAGCCGTTCCAGTTTGAGGTGTAAGCATGCACTGGGCTGATGTTGCGGCGAACGCTTTGAGCCACAAAGGTGCAAAGCACATTGTTTCAACCGGCATTACGCCAAGCGGTGAATTTCACATTGGCCACCTGCGTGAAATCTTAACGGGCGACATGATTGCACGTGCAGCACGAAACGCTGGTCTCGATGTCGAGTTTGTTTTCATTGTTGACACTGCGGATCCACTGCGTAAGGTGTATGATTTCCTGGGCCCCGAGTATGAACAGTTTGTTGGCCACCAGTTAGGTTCCATTCCAGGACCTGACAAAGATGGAAACCCTGACTGGACCCGATTTGAAAACGAAGGATGGACCTACGGTGACCATTTCTTGAAGCCATTCTTACAAGCGCTTGAGCAAATTGGAGTGCGCCCTCGCATCATTGACAATCTGGAGTCTTACCAAAACGGGCGTTTCGACGCTTTGTCAAAAACTGCTTGTGACAAAAGAGAAGACATTCGAGAAGCAATTGAACGAATCTCAGGGCGAGAACTGGCAGAGGATTGGTTCCCTTGGAGTCCACTCGACTCGAAAGGTTCCCTTGATGGTGTGACTGTAACAGGGTATGAGTATCCGCTTGTGCATTGGAAAGACTCGCATGGAATCGAAGGTTCATCAAACCTCACAAAGGGTGAAGGAAAATTGCCATGGCGAATCGATTGGCCCGCTAAGTGGGGCTGGATTGGCGTCACATGCGAACCGTTTGGCAAGGATCATGGAGCTGCCGGCGGCTCATACGCAACCGGTCGAGAAATTGTTCAAATCCTTGGCCATGAACCACCTCACCCGCTCACCTATGAGTGGATCAGCCTCAAGGGACAAGGCGCTATGTCTTCTTCCGCTGGAAACACAATTGGCCCCATTGAGGCACTCGAACTTGTCCCCCCTGAAATCCTTCGGCTCTTGGTTGCCAAATCTAAACCCAACAAGGCCATTGAATTTGATACGGGCATGAGTTTAGTCAATTTAGCAGATGAATATGAACGGCTGGCTGCTCGGGATTTTTCGACTGAACTGGCTGATGAAGAATTGAGCCGCCGCCAGCGTGTCCAGATCGAAGATGCAGCAGGAGCCATGCGAATGGCAGTTGTGCAAGAAGGAGAAACTGCTGAAGCAACTGCGGTCACCTTCCGCCACCTCGCCCTGCTCGCCCAAACCAAGTCAACAGATTCAGGGGTTTGGGACAGCCTTCGTAAGGCTGGAGCCATTGCTGAGCCAACTCAAGCGCTTATCGACCGGTTAGATCGCATGCGTTCTTGGATTGCCTCCAAACATTTCCCTTTGGAAATGAAGATCAGCGTGCTTGAAGCACCTCACGCTCAAGCGCTGGCCGCACTCGATGAAGATGAACAACGTGTTCTCGAGGCACTTGCAAGCAAACTTGCCATCTGTACCTGGGATGCAGAGCACATCGGCGCTGCAATACCTCAAACAGCCAAAGATCTTGACTGTTCACCAAAATCAGGATATAGAGCAGCGTATGCTGCACTAATGGGTAAAGAAAGGGGTCCAAGGTTGGCACCGATTCTAGCCGAAATGGACCAAGGCACCATTTGCGCGTTGCTGAATGATTGTGTCAAATCCTTGCAGCAATCCTAACCGCTCCGGGCATGATTCCGTTTTCTTCGTTGGGTCTTTTTCCGACCATATTGGAGCCTTTTGACCATCACCCTTCAAAAGAGGTAAGCGTCCATATCGGAATATGGCCGGCGTGTACTGTCCAACCTGTGAGGCAGGTGTCGAAGCAGCGGCAAAGTTTTGCCTTTCCTGTGGCCACGACCTTACCGGTCAAGGACCAATCACCGCAACGGGTCACGATTTGAATCAACTAAAGGAAGTCATTCGCCATCGAGACGACCTTTCAATGGCCGAGAAGTTCGACATGATCGCCAAGGTGGAGGAGGGCTCCAACCCAATTCTTCTAGGGATCGCTGCACCCGCTGAAGGCGAGGACGTCGACCTTGCCGGTGCCTTTGGAACTGAACTCGAAGAAGTTTCCACATCTGCTTTCGGCAACCACGAGTGGGGCCAATCACCAGCGGCAAATGCTGCTGTTCGTGCTGTCGTGCGAGGGACCAATGGCTGGGATTTGATTCAAGCCGGAAAGCTCGACCTCCGTGAAGGCTTATTCCGTGAAGCAATGGACAATGGAATGGAAGCATCCACACACATTCACGATGTTGCAAGCGGTGAACACGAAGGTATCGACCCTGAGGCTATGCGTGCTATCCCCGTCTTGAAACCCCCCAAGCGAAGTTTTTGCCCTAAATGTGGTTCTGACATTCACGCAAACACCATGCTTCAATGGCGCAAGTGGCGAGATTCATCCGGGGCTGTTGTGTCAATGCAATTGGAAGCATCAATGGAAACCTCTCTGATTCAGGTCGCAGCGCATTACCTCAACGTCATGCAAGCCATGAAAGATGAACGCGACGATGCAATTGCAAAAGCCACAAAAGGCGATCCGACCGTCATCGAAGCCAAGTTGCGAGAACAACTGGAGAAGAGCATTCGCAAGGATTTGGAAAAGGAGATCCGCTCCGAAATGGAAGAGGAATTCAAAGGCCGAACCGTTGCAAGTTCGGACTCTGGGGCAAAGCAGCCGAAGAAAGAGACTTCGAAAGCAAAATCGAAAACCAAAGCAGCTGCAAGCAAAGCAGCAGCAGGTGGAACCAAGAAGAAGTCAAGTGGCATGTTTGGCCCAAAGAAGGTAAAGAAGACCTACGAGGGCGAAGCAGGCGGCAAGGCCGACTGGTTCCTCAAAGAAGCACTTGATACGGTGTATGATCCACACGGCACCGGAAAATCGGTCAAGGCGGCAACCATCTTGGCCCGATCAAGCGATGGAAACGTACGAGTGCGCGACGTGGTTCGTATTTACGACCTCGAAGGCGAAGCCGGAATCAGCGAACTGGCTTGGACCAGTCCACTTACGAAGTACGTCATCGATGCTTACGATGCCTGTTGATACTCAGTAATGCACGGTGAGTCGGCGAGGCTCCAATGGACCCGCTAGAGCAACTTTCATTGCGGCCACTTCCATTGAAGCACCCCGCAGTGTGGTCACAAAAGGAATATTCAGTTCGACAGCAAGCCTTCGCATCATGTTGCCATCTCGAACAGCCCCCCCTGAGACGGTGGGCACGTTGACAATGAACGAAACTTTGCCCTCTCGCATTAAATCGAGAGCGTCGGGGTGATTTTTGTCAGCAATGCGGTAGGCCACAGTTGCAGGAATATTGTGGCTGCGAAGCACATCGCAAGTACCTGGCGTGGCGTAGACGGTGAATCCAAGATCGACGAGGTTTTGAGCGATTGGAACCAAATTTTCCTTGTCATCGTTGCGCACAGTAAGGTACGCTCCACCCTCGCTCGCTACTGGAACTTCAGTGGCAATGCGGGCTTTCAGATAGGCAACATCCGCTGATACATCTGAACCATACACCTCACCTGTTGATTTCATTTCAGGGCCTGGAGCAGGGTCTAGGCCTCGCAATTTAATGAACGGAAACACTGGGGCTTTGACGCACACCTGTCCTGATGTACGTTGAGGAATAGTCTGTTTCGACAATGGAATGCCAATGGTGATGTTGGCTGCGATACGAGCCATAGGTAAGCCTGTAGCTTTGGCTACAAACGGTACGGTTCTGGAAGACCGAGGGTTCACTTCAAGGGTGTAGAGTTTGTCACCTTGAATGGCAAATTGAATGTTATAGCAGCCCTTGATTTTGAGACCAATGCCGATCGCTTTGGTTTGCTCTTCAATTCGCTTGAGCATCGATTCCGGTATGTTTTGAGCGGGAATAAAGCAAGTGGAGTCGCCAGAATGGATGCCTGCTTCTTCCAAATGCTCCATGATGGCTCCAACAAGCACTTCTTCACCATCTGCGGCAGCATCCACATCGATTTCCGTAGCATGACCCAGGTACTCATCAACCAGCAAGGGTTTGTCGGGAGCCAGATAAGCCTCGGAAAGGTAGGCGTCAACCTGTTGTTGGTTGGCCAATATTTCCATACCCCGACCGCCAAGTACGTACGATGGACGAATCAAGACGGGGAAGCCGATGTGTTCTACGGCTGCACGCACATCGTCAGAACTCGTCCCTGTAGCGCCGCGTGGCATTTGCAAACCAATTCGTTTAGCAAAGGCTTCGAAACGTTCCCTGTCGCTGGCTTCATCAATCGCATCACAAGAAGTTCCCATCATTGACAAGTCGAGCCCTTTTGATTTGAGCAACGGCAAACGCTCCTCCAATGGTAAGGCCAAGTTGATGGCTGTTTGACCGCCAAACTGGAGCAAGATTCCGTGAGCCTGCTCCCTCAACAACACCTCGGAGACATACTCGAGCGTGAGTGGTTCAAAGTAGAGGCGATCGGAGGTATCAAAGTCGGTTGATACCGTTTCAGGATTGTTGTTAATCAGCACAGCATCCTTTCCAGCAGCGCGAATCGCCTTCACTGCATGCACGCAACCGTAGTCAAATTCAATGCCCTGGCCGATGCGAATCGGACCGCTACCGACGGTAACCAATCGGTCTTTTGTTCGTTCTTCCAAGTTTGGCAGAAGATCAACACCAACGTCGTCGTCTATCTCGTATGTTGAGTAATAATACGGTGTTTTAGCGGCAAATTCAGCAGCACAAGAATCGACCATGCGGTACCTTGGATGCAGCCCGAGGCTGTGCCTGCGCTTCATGACCGCTTCTTCATTGAATCCTGGCTGCAAAGATTTGGGCCCTGCTGCTGGGAATCCAGCCAGCGCATCAGCAATGTGGGCATCGCTGAAACCGAGGCTTTTCCACGCCTTGAGTTGTTCTCGTGTGAGTTCTGCTGGAGTTGCGTGCGTGTTGGTGATGGCTCGCTCAGTTAGAGCGATGTTCTCGAATCTATAGAGGAACCACCGAGTAATCCGAGTGATTTCATGTACCTTTTCAACCGACCAACTTCGGCGGAATGCTTCAATCAACGCCCCCATTCTGCGATCCGTAGCAACTCGGCACCATTCGACAAGCGTGCTGTCCGGAAGTTCTGAGAGCGCCCGTTCTGCCATCCCGTCACCTTCTGATTCATCAGCACGGGTGAGCGGACGAGGGTGGGCGCAACCTTGTTCCAACGATGCCCAAGCCTTGAGGAAGGCCTCCTCGAAGTTGCGACCAATGGCCATGACCTCTCCGGTTGACTTCATCGAAGTGCCAAGGGTTCGGTCGGCGGTGCGAAACTTATCGAATGGCCAACGGGGGATCTTCACTACGCAGTAATCGAGGGTTGGTTCAAAGGCTGCTGTTGTACCGTCGCCAGTGATTGGGTTTGGAAGTTCATCGAGGGTGTAACCCACTGCGATTTTAGCAGCAAGGCGGGCAATTGGGTAGCCTGTAGCTTTGCTTGCGAGGGCTGAAGACCGTGAGACGCGGGGGTTGACTTCAATGACCCTCGTTTCACCAGTAAACTGATTGAAAGCAAATTGTACGTTGCAACCGCCCTTGATGTTGAGGGCTCGTATCAAGCGCAATGCTTGGTCCCGTAGAATTTGGTGATCCGCATCCGAAAACGACTGGAGGGGGGCGACAACGGTCGATTCGCCAGTGTGCACGCCCATTGGGTCAATGTTCTCCATGGTGCAAACAATCGTTGCGTTATCGGCACCGTCTCGCATGACTTCATACTCGAGTTCTTGCCATCCAAGGATAGACTCCTCAATCAAGACTTGACTGATTCGGGAGTTGCGAAGACCAAGGGTCGCAATTTCCACCAGTTGCCCGAGGTCCCAAGCGGTCCCTCCACCAAGCCCACCAAGGGTAAACGCTGGGCGAATGAGAATTGGCCAACTGCCGATCTCATCAGCGGCAGCCAGCACTTGGTCCATCGAATTGCATGCAATTGCTTCAGAAATTGGAAGCCCAATCGATTCACAGACCTGATTGAACAACTCACGGTCTTCCGCCTTATCGATGGCGTCCAAATCTGAGCCAATGAGTTCGACCCCCAAGCGTTCCAGGGATCCATCATGCGCCAATTCACTGGCGATATTCAGCGCAGTTTGCCCACCCATTCCAGCCAACAGAGCGCATGGTTTTTCGATTTCCATGATCCTTCGGATGGTGTCTGGAATCAGTGGTTCGATGTAGATTATATCCGCCATCTCCGGATCGTTTTGGATGGTTGCGGGATTGGAATTGACAAGAATCACCTCGTATCCGTCTTCACGGAGGGCTTGCACAGCTTGGCTTCCTGAAAAGTCAAACTCAGCCGCTTGACCGATTTTAATCGGACCGCTGCCAAGCACCATGATGGTCTTGAGGTCGTCACGGCGAGGCATCAAAACCCACCTCCAAGGTGTTCGTCGACAATGCTTCTGAACCGACCAAACAACGGTGCAGCATCGTGCGGACCCGGGCATGCTTCAGGGTGGAATTGCACGGTAAAGGATGGATGGTCAACAATGTCCAAGCCTTCAACTGTCCTGTCATTGGCGTTGACGTAGCGAACACGAACTTCAGCACCGTGGAGGTTTTCGCCCACCGGTGATGATGCGCCACTGGGGTGAGCTGCAAGCATGCCTGCCTCTGGGTCCGCTACTGCGAAACCATGGTTTTGGCTGGTGATCGCCACAGTTCCGGTCACCAAATCAACCACAGGTTGATTCGCACCCCGATGGCCGTAACGCATCTTGTAGGTCTGAAGACCAGAGGCTAAGCCCATCAGTTGATGGCCGAGGCAAATGCCCATCACCGGCATACCCGCACGGACTGCTGCTGCCAATGTGTCCCTTGCTGCCGTGGCTTTTCCGGGATGGGCTGGGTCACCCGGGCCGTTCGAGCAGAACAAGGCGTCGATCTCATACTGTTCAGAGAGCGTAGAAAACTGTGTTTCTGGAGGGCACCAGACCACCTCGAAGTGTTCGCATAAGTTCCGTAAAATATTGTACTTAATGCCGCAGTCTAACGCTCCAAGACGTGGCAAAGGGCGGTCTAAGTCATCAAGAGCGCCTGGATTCAATACGACGGGGTCACTGATTGAAACCTCGTCCACAAGGTCTTCCAAATCTGGTGAACCAAGCACCTTGAGGCGTGCGTTGAGCATGGCTTCGTCTTCCACTGGGCCAAACACACAAAGCACCGTTCCAAGTTCTCGGACTCGCTTGGTGATTGAACGGGTGTCAATGTTTTCAATTCCCGGTACACCATGGGAGCGGAGCAATTCATCAACTGTTCCGATCGAAAAACGGTGATCTGGTTGACTCATAGCGTGGCGAACAACGACACCTCGAGGCCAAACAGCCGCAGACTCAGATGCAGCTTTATGAATCCCATAATTCCCAATCAGTGGATAAGTGAAGGTGAGGACTTGGCCTGCGAATGATGGGTCTGTCAGTGATTCTTGGTACCCCATCATCCCAGTGGTGAAGACAAGTTCGCCCTCACCGTGTGTTTTGGCCCCGAAGAGGGTGCCAGTGTACCTGCCACCATCTGCTGTGAGAAGGACGCCAGGACCTTGGGCTCCGAGGGGTATTTCTTCGCCGTTTGCAAGTGCGTCAGCAGCGTCGAAAAACGATGGCGGATTGGAAACGCCACGGCGGTTTGAGCCCGGGCAGAAGGAGCCGGAACTAAAACTGACTTCCGACATCAGTTTTGGTCGAAAACGAACACCCATAATGCTTGGGTTGGTAACCGAAGGAAAACAGAGGCTCAACTTCCCCTAAAAGGAGCGATGAAAACAGCCTACTGGAGACGAGTTAGTATGTGCTCACTCTTCTTCACGGTCCAAATCCCGAACGCGCTTGCCGCTGGCCGTCGGCTGGATAATCAGACGCGCATCTTCGAAGGAGCGCTCGCTGCCAGATTCACCGTGCCAGGCGTCCAAAAAGAGTGCTAATGCTGCAACTTCTGAATGAGGTTGATTGCCGACTGCTAGGTTGTATTGGCTGTACTTGTAAACATCCCCTGGCACTTTAGCGCCGCCGACAATCACAACCAGAGGGCGGTCCCTGCGAATCCTTGGAATGGCTTGACGGAAGGGCTCCCCGTACATGGTAAGATGGACCGCAACACCGGGTTCACCGTCACCTGCGTCTTCCTCGACGAAGCGGCGCAACCATCCCATAGGGCCTTTGATGTGCTCGCAGGACATGCCCGTACCGAACCGATCTGCAACAGAACCAAGGTTGTCAAACATCTTACGGTCTTCGTCACCGGCAAGAAGGAAACGATCAGCACCTAACGCCCTGCTAACAAGGGCGAGGTGAGTGGTGATGCGTGGGTCTCGGCCAAGCCGGTACCCAAGTCGCAGCACATCCAATCGTTCACCTGCCATGCTTAAGCCACCCGTTCATGCTTGAAGAAAGCGACCGTTCTCATTCAACGGCAACAACGTCGTTCACCGCAACAGGCTCGCCGTTGTCGATGATGTTGATGCCTTCCGCTTCGCAGAAGGTCTTGAGCCAAAACAAGAGATAGGCTTCAACCAGATAAGTGGAGCAGAAAGTGACGCCCCCAAACAGGATGACCAAACGGCTGGTTCGCCAAATTCCTGTCGAAGAAGTGAGTGTATCGGTGAAAAAGCCGTAAACAAGTGGCTCGAAAATGAAGAACACGCAGACGATGATCATGGCGCCCGAGGCAAGCGAGGGCAGGAGTTGCCCCTTTTCTCTGCTCAACGATTTGAAAGCCGAAGAGAGCAAACCAAAAATCCCGACCGTGATCGCAACGTTGGAGAAGTTAAGAGCGAACAAGAACGAAGGTGCAAGCG
>DUKM01000075.1:0-3780 GCA_013329255.1 Candidatus Poseidoniaceae archaeon
GGATCCCTCAACACGGATGGAACATGGGAAGGTGGCTTTGTTGGAAAAGGGCGTTGGTCCGCTTCCTCGACCTGGTTGCTCGTTCAGTTTGATCGTGGTGAACTGGAAAACATGGGCTGGGAAGTCATTTGGAAGGACGCCCACCCTGAAAAGAGCATCGTGTTTTCAGAAGAAGGCACACGCATCGGTGGTTATCGAATCGCCGACAATACCCTCGTCCTTCACCCACCGCAATACACCGAAGAAACATGCCTTGAGATGCTCAAAGAAAGCGGTGGTTGCTCTACAGAATGGTCATACATGGACCTCGAGGGCCAATTGCGAACCCATGACCGCACCACGATCACCTTGCTTGTTGGGCAAGGGGTCAATGTGGAAGTGAACCGTGAACTCCAAGCCAGTGCCGGATTGATTCTTCTCATGGGCCTGGCCATTGTCGTGCTGTTGTACGTCAGCCTTCGGCGCGTATCAGATGTCATCATTGTCATGTTTGCCTTGGGAACTGCCTTGCTTTGGATGCAAGGCATGATTGGTCACTTTTCCAACATCACCTCGATGTTTGGTTTCAGTTTGATCGCCAGATCACAATTTTCCAACCTGCTGCCAATTCTTGTTTTAGCGTTAGGGATTGATGATTCACTGCACGCGCTGCATCGCTACAAAGAGGAGCGAGCAGCAAAGGCTACGCCAAAAGCCTCGGCTGAAGTCACACTTTCCCGAGTCGGACGAGCCATCATGCTCACTTCAGTGACCACAATGGCAGCCTTCGCCGCCAACCTGTTCAGCGATATTGCCGCTTTGAGGTCGTTTGGAATCGAGGCAGCTCTTGGTATTCTTTCGGCGTTTATTTTGACGGGTCTATGGGTCCCATTGATTCGGCTATCAGTCGACGAATGGCTTGCATCCCGCGGCCGCTCAACAGAGCCTAAAAAAGACGCAACACACCTTGTTCCAGAAGACTTCTTGAAGCGGATTTCAAGCGCATCAGGTACATGGCGCAACGCTCTTGTCATCACCGCAGTAGCGGTTCTAATCACAATTCCAGCGGCGTACGGTATGGCTCAACTGGAAGGCGATTTCGCTGTAGAAGATTTCCTAGACGAATCTTCAGATTTTGCAATTGGTGTCGATGAAATCTCCAAGCGCTTTGCCGATGAAGGTGAGCCCGCCAACCTCCTGATTGTCGGCGACGTGCTCGACCCTGAAGTCTTTGCAGCCATTGACGTGTTTAGGCAAGACATGGACGTTTTAGCCGATGGTGTACCTGACAAAATCACGCGCCAGCCTGATGGAACAATTGATATTCTTGCTCTCGATGAAATGGTGTTTGCTGCACAAGGATCGCTCTTGCTCAACCCAGACCCCTTCGTTGAAGCGGGTTGGTTGGTCAATGAAACCGGCCACGGCATGAACTGCACGGAAGACAGCGGTGGCTTGCTGATGGACCTCTCAAACAGGGAATGCCTCGCCTTCTTCTACGGATTCCTTTCCTTGAATGGTGTGCCTGGTATTGGCCCAATTCCGGATATCCCTCCGAGCATCGTTGGCCTCTACATCATCCCTGAAGTCGAGTTGGACCCAACACAACCTTGGTTGGACATCAACGGCGAAGATGCGCGTTACGAACACATGCTGATTCGCTTCGGTATGACATCTCCAGAAGATTTCCCAGGCATGGCAGGTGGCATGGAAGAAATCTGGCGCGATCTCTCCTCCTTCACGAACCTCTCCACTGGCGATCAGTTGGAAGCTGGTGCTGAAAGCGAAGACAAGCCCCTCACTTGGGTGATGCCTACTGGCCGGCCCGTGACTCGCTTTGTTGCTTCAACAACCATGCAAGAAGAAATGCAATCTTCGTTGATTCTCGGCTCTTTGTTCGTGTTTGGCACCCTCTCTGTTGGATTCCGTTCCTTCAAGCAAGCCAGCGTCACTTTGGTGCCGATCTTGCTGGTTGTGGTTTGGCTGTACGGCTTGATGTATGTGGCCGGATCCTCGCTCAACATCGTCACGGTCACCATTGCAACAATCTCGTTGGGTGTTGGCATCGATTACTGCATCCACGTTACCGAACGGTATCGGGAGGGCAGGGAAATGGGTGAAACACACCAAGAGGCCCTCATTGGAGTTGGTGGAGCGTGTGGCTTGGCTTTGGTTGGCAGCGCCGCATCGGACATCGCAGGATTCTCGATGATTGCTCTTTCTCCAATGGGATTATTCAGCAATTTTGGTCTGTTCTCTGCAGCAATGATTGCTTTGTCGCTCATCGCCAGCCTTGTGTTGACCACCGCTGCTCTTGGCTTGATTGCCTCGCTTGACCCCGACCCTGTTCCTCCATTGGAGGAAGCGTGATGCCTAAGATTCGAGCGCTTGACAAAGATGATGTCAGCCGAATGGTCGAAATCAATGAACAGGGGCTTCCGGGAACGGGAAAAGTCACTCAATCCGAAATGGCAGATCTCTTGAGCCTTAGTGAATTGAATTTGGGTGCTTATCATGGTGGCCAATTGATCGGTTTCGTTCTGTGCTTGCTGCCTCAAACCCGCTATTTAAGTCTCAATTATGCATGGTTCAATGAGCGATATTCAGATTTCCTTTACGTTGATCGCATCGCAGTGGCGAGTGAATCCCGCAGCAATGGAGTTGGATCATTGCTGTATCAGAGCGTCGTGAAGCACGCTTCCTCGCTTGATTGCCCCGTAGCGGCCGAAGTCAGCCTTCGGCCAGCAAACCCAGGTTCCATGCGATTTCATGGCCGCCACGGTTTTGACACTGTTGGGGTGTTTGAGCAACCTGACAAAGCGGTCACCATGATGCTGCGTTCCAGCAAGTAATGTTCAGCAACTTAGAGAGTAACTCGGCTTGCCTTTAGTCAAGGTACGAGATGCCGGTTAACTCGCTACTCATGTCCCATAGCCGTTGAGCAGATGCTTTGTCGCTTGCTCGAGAACTAATTTTGGCCTTACCAGTCCAACCAACAGACTCCCCTCGCTTTGTGACTCCCCAATATGGGTAATCTGCTGCGTCGGCAACCGTTGCAGCGTACAGGGTAGGCGCAGCCCCTTTGACAGGAGCCATTGCGAAAATATAGTTCAAAAAACGGAACACAGATGAATGACGTTGTAGTTCTGTAGCGGACCAACCGGGATGGCTGCCAAGGGAGGTGATGGATGACCCCGCAGCCTTCAACCGTCGATCAAGTTCGAGGGCGAACAGTAGATTGGCTAACTTGCTTTGAGAATACATTGCCCATTTCTTGTATCTTTTCCGATCCCCTTGAAGGTCATCAAAATCGATCGAGCCACTGTGATGTGCGATGCTTGACATGGTGACGACCCGTGCATTTCCTGCTTGTTCTAACAACGGCATAAGGTGGCCAGTGAGAGCAAAATGACCCAAGTGATTGGTGCCAAACTGAAGTTCAAACCCATCTTTTGTGGTCGACTTCGGTGGGATCATAACGCCTGCGTTGTTGATTAGGAGGTCGATTTGCGAGTGGTCTTTTTTCATGGCTCCACTGAATGCTGCTACAGATTTCAAATCTGCTAAATCGAGGTGGGCCACATGGACATCGCCTTGCGGCACATCTTGCATGATGCGTTTTCGGGCAGCCTCAGCTTTCTCCAAATTCCGGCACGCCATGATGACCTTCGCTCCTTTGGAGGCTAAACCATGAGCGATATGGTATCCAGTTCCGGTGTTGGAACCTGTAACAACAGCCACCTTTCCGGTTTGTTCAATCATTTGATCCGCTTTCCACTTCATCTCAGTCAAACTCCATTT
>DUKM01000075.1:4117-4294 GCA_013329255.1 Candidatus Poseidoniaceae archaeon
CACAATCTTGGAACCCTTTTCAAATCTCAGTTTGATTGACGTGTTGCAATGTAGGAGCGCCAATTTTTATTCCCTTTTCCTGCCAACTTAACGTTATGTTTCGGCGCCTCAGGCAGCCTCACAGTGCATTCTCTGAGCATGCCTTCGTGGGCGTAGGTAATCCTGACATCTTGATCG
>DUKM01000102.1:0-4910 GCA_013329255.1 Candidatus Poseidoniaceae archaeon
CGACGCCACCCAATGGGTCGACACTGACGGAGACAGCTATGGTGACAATCCACCTCCAGCCACCTTGCCAGACGGTTGCCCCGCAGTGGCCGGAACGTCGTCGCAAGACCGGCTTGGATGCACCGATACTGATGGGGACGGGTATTCCGACCCCGATGCCACATGGACTGCAGCAGTCAACGGAGCGGATGCCTTCCTCAACGATGCGACCCAATGGGTCGACGCAGACGGAGACGGCTATGGAGACAACGCATCCGGGAACAATGCAGATGATTGCCCGCTGATCAGTGGCACTTCGACTGCGAATGGACAACTTGGTTGTGCCGATACAGATGGTGACGGTTATGCTGATGCAACAGCATCCTACGCCATCAGTGATGGCGCTGACGCCTTCCGATTGGATTGGACGCAATGGCGAGATTCTGACAACGACGGCTATGGTGACAACGCCACAGGAAATCAGTCTGACAAATGCCCCGTTGTAGCAGGCACATCTTCACGCGATCGATTTGGTTGTATTGACACCGACAGTGACGGCTCTTCTGATGAAGATTTGAGTGGGACAAATGGGCCGGTATGGAACGTCGCTAACGGCGCTGACGTTTGGCCTTTAGATCCAACCCAATGGGTTGATTCTGATGGAGACACCTACGGTGACAACCCGGCCGGTACCACGCCGGATTCATGTCCTAGTGTTGTAGGCAATTCAACCAACGACCGATACGGTTGTCTTGACACCGATGGTGACACCTACTCTGACCCTGATGCAGCACCAGGTGGTTGGAATGCTGGCGATGGCGCTGATGCATTCCCAAGCGATACTCTGCGATGGTCTGATTTTGACAGCGATGGCTATGCAGACCAAATGGATGATGCTTGCCCACTGTTCGCTGGGAATTCGAGCGTTGATCGAAACGGTTGCCCTGACACTGACGGAGATGGTATTTCTGATCCTGACGCAAATTGGTTCGTTTCAAATGGTTCTGATGCCTTCAAGACAGACCCTACACAATCCACTGACCAAGACGGCGACGGTTATGGCGATAACGCAACAGGTAATTTGCCAGACGCATGCCCCACCGTAGCTGGTACCTCTTGGCACAACAACACGCTCGGATGCCTCGACTCGGATGCTGACGGCTGGGCCGATAACCAAGACACTCACCCCGAAGACATCACACAGTGGTCCGACGTGGACGGCGATGGCTACGGTGACAACCTTGCTGGTACCAATCCAGACGCATGCACGGCAACAGCCGGAAATTCAACGCAAGGAAACCGATTTGGTTGCCTCGACAGCGACGGCGATGGTTGGGATGATGAAATCGATGCGTTGCCAAACCTCACGAATCAATGGCAGGATCAAGACGGAGACGGCTACGGTGACAACGCAACGGGCCCACAACCTGACGCATGCCCCGGCGTGGCTGGTAATTCTACCTTTGATCGTCTTGGATGCCCCGATGACGATGGCGACGGCATGTCAAACATGAGCGATGCCTTTCCAAATGACCCAAATCGAACACAGGATTCCGATGGCGACGGCTTCGACGATCTTGAGGACAACTGCACGCTTGTGCCAGGCAACTCAACCCAAGACCGAACCGGTTGCAGGGATACAGATGGCGACGGGTATTCTGACCCGACAATCGCATCCGGTAGCGAAGTAACTTGGAACGCAAGCAATGGCGCAGATGCACTGCCTCTTGAGCCATCGCAGTGGGCGGATCAAGACGGAGATGGCTACGGCGACAACATCACTGGTTTGCTCCCCGATGCGTGCCCTACGGAATACGGTCTGTCCAACCTCGATGTCTATGGCTGTCCTGACGCTGACAACGATGGCTCTTCTCAAGGAAACGATTCATTCCCAGACGAACCCACACAGTGGAAAGACATGGATGGGGATGGCTACGGTGACAACCCTAACGGGACCAATCCTGATGCTTGTGTGAGCGTTATTGGCACCTCAACACTCGACCGCTTTGGATGCCCCGATGAAGACGGGGACGGTGCAAGCGACGAGAACGATCTATGGCTTGGTGACGCAACCCAGTGGTTTGATTCAGACGGTGACGGATTCGGCGATAGCGCCGATGGGACTGCGGGCGATGATTGCCCGACGGTCTCCGGTACCTCGAGGTTCGGAACAAATCAAGGGTGTCCGGACGCTGACAACGATGGCTATGGAGACGATGGTGATGCATTCCCTGACGAACCAAGCCAATGGAGCGACCAAGATGGCGACGGCTGGGGCGACAACGAAACAGCAGGAGCGTACAAACCAGACCACTGGCCAAACGATCCTTCTCGAAACGCTGGCGAAGCTGAAATGACCTGCACCCCAATCAATCGCATCGATATTGTAGCGGGAGGATGGTTTGATTTCCAATGCACCATTACAACGGAATTGGACACCATGACCGTTCGTGTCGAATGGCAAGCTATGTCTGCGGTTACGGCAAGTTCTCAAACTCAAATTGTATCGTTCACCCCCACCAGCGGTGGTTCTCAAACGTTAACCTTTGATGGAACTGCTCGCTTTGCAGGCAATCATCAACTCGTACTCGTGGCCAAAGAAATCGGCTCCGATGTTGGGATGGACACCGTTTCAATCACATTGGAAGCTTTTGATTCACGAATCATCGATGAGGACGCCGACCAAGCCGAGGGCAACCTCTTATCGACCATGGCAGAAAATTCAATCGTTCAAGCCATGCTTGGTGGAATCGTCTTGTTCTTCTTGATGGGTATGTTGATCATCCGTGGCAAAGCAAGCAACCAGCGTGCTGCCGGAGAACGCCTTGAGCGCGCCAGAGAATTGGTGAGCCAACGTTTGGAACGGGCCGAGCAATACAACAACCATCCCAGTCAAAGAGGTCCTCCACGTACTGGAAGGGTGCCACCTCCTCCTCCGGGAATGAAGTGAGCGCTGAACTGGCAAGACCGATTCCCTCAATAGTGAGGGGTTCCTCGGCTGGTTTACCACATCGTGCGGATATGGTGAAGTGGTATCATAGGAGGTTTCCAACCTTTTGTCGTGGGTTCAACTCCCGCTATCCGCACCTCCAATCCCAGCGCTTTTGAGACGCTCGTCAGGACAAATTTTACATCGAATTCTGGAGAAGCCTCATCAATCTCTGTCCACTGCCGGAAGTGTGTGGACTGAGGAACATCGCGATTGGAAGGGGCAAAATTTTGCCTCCCTCAAACAAGGTGATGCTTTTCCTGTTGATTTCATGTGGGGGGTTGCTACTGCTTCGCACCAAATCGAAGGTGGGAATTCGAACAACTGGTCTCAGTTTGAACCAAATTCAAAGAGCCAACAATTGAGCGGCGAGGCTTGCAATCATTGGGAACACAGAAGCGAGGATGTCGATCGAATCACCAATCTTGGCGTGTCTCATTACCGCTTTTCCATCGAATGGTCTCGTTTGGTACCCAGCCCCGGTGAATGGGACGAGGAGGCTGCTCGTTGGTATTCGGATCTGGTCGATGAATTGCTGGCCAAAGGCGTGCAACCGATGGTCACCCTTCATCACTTTACCAATCCAATTTGGTGGGAGGAACGCGGCGGCTTTGAACGTCAAGAAAACCTCCACCACTGGGTTGACTTTTGCAAACGAATGTTTGCTCTGTTGAGCGATCGAGTCGAATGGTGGTGCACCATTAATGAGCCAGCAGTCTACACGACTATGGGGTATGTGCTAGGGGAATTCCCCCCTGGTGCTCGTTCCTTCAAACGAGCCCGTACCGTTGCGCTCAACATGATGCGCGCTCATGCTCAATGCTACCGTGCTCTCAAAGCGATGAACAACGGCGCAAGGTGCAACATTGGGTTGGTCAAGAACATCAATCTGTTTGATCCATACCGGCGTTGGAACCCCGTTCATTGGGCCCAAGCAAGCCTGCTTGATCGCATGTTCAACAGGTGTTGGATCAAGGGCGTAAAAACAGGGCGGTTCAAACCACCTTCGGGGATGCGTTCTCATTTCATCGAGGGCCTCAAAGGCAGCAGTGATTTCATTGGAGTCAATTATTACACTCATCTTTTGGCGACACCGTTCATGCCCACAAAAGTCGAAATCGATCCACTGATCCGCCCTTGGGAAACCCGTACTGACTTCCGTTACCCCATGTACGCTGTTGGCCTTCGACGAGCTTTTGAGATGGTGAAGGACCTTGACCTGCCAATCATTGTCACTGAAAATGGTGTTGCTGATGATGACGACGACATGCGACCTGAGCACATTCGCCGCCACTTGCAAATTACTGCTGAAGCCATTGCTGACGGCCTCGATGTACGAGGTTTTTACCACTGGAGCCTGATGGACAACTTCGAGTGGGCGGAAGGGTATGACCAACGTTTTGGGTTGTATCATGTGGATTTTGACACCCAGCAACGCACCTTGAAAGACAGCGGAAAAGAATACCAAGCAATCGTAAAAGCGCATCGTACCCCGCAAGTGGTGATCATGGCAGGTGGCCTAGGAACACGGCTTGGCAAGATGACAAAAAAAGTGCCAAAATCTCTGATTGAAGTCGGCGGAAAACCAATCTTGACCCACATTCTAAACTGGGCGCAACGGCAAGGGTGCCACAATGCCCTGGTGCTCACAGGTCATCTTGGTGAAGCGTTTGAGGGGTTCACGCACCCGGGTATGTCCGTAAATTTCCACAAAGAACCTTCACCGCTTGGAACGGGAGGAGCGTTGTGGAATGCCAGAAATCTTTTGGAAGAGCGTTTCATCTTATTGTGGGGCGATGACCTTCATCCAATCGAATACAAACCACTGCTTAAACGGCATGCTGAAAGCGATGCTCCGTTCACCATGACCGTGACTCAACGTCATGATTCAATGAACCTCCATCATGAAAATGGCTATCTTCAAACCTACAACAAAGACAAA
>DUKM01000102.1:5282-9182 GCA_013329255.1 Candidatus Poseidoniaceae archaeon
ATCAAGAATGGGAAAGATGGTGTTTGGAGTTGGGAACAAACCATTTATCCAGCGTTGAGCGGAAAAATCGCTGTTTACCTCGACGACACGCCGTTTTGGGATATGGGTACGCCAGAACGGCTTGCCTCACTCGAAGAATTCCTCGAGAAAACCGCCCTTTGAGGCTTGAACGACTTCGATTTCTCCCAAGACGCCCTCGTGTTCCACGAGAACGAGGATCATGCCTCCAAAGCCGCCACCCATCATTCGTGCACCGAGCACACCCGGTGTTGTTTGCAGTTCATCCACAAGCCGATCGACCTCAGGGTGACTGACGCCTATCGATTTCAGAGAAGCATGTGAATCATTGAGCAAGCGGCCCAAGCCGTTAGCGTCTGCTTGCAAGGCGGTCAGAACACGTTGATTTTCACCTTCGGCATGTTCGGTCAGGACGGATTTTTCCTTTGAGGCTCCAAAGGGCGTGGAAGCAAGTGTGCGACGAACTTCCGAATCCACCAGCTTGAAGCACCAATCTTCGGGAATCAAAAAAGGAGATGCCGCCATCGTGGTGAAGTTGATGAGCGTAGCATGACCCTCAATCGCGTGCATCATGGCGATTTGATCCAAGAGGCCACAGGGTGTGCCCAACACCTCATGCTCGATGCGTTGGGCTTCTTTGCACGCTTGCATAGATTCGAGTTCCCCTTGCGCGCACAACACCACAGCAAGGCATAACGCTGCAGAGGAGGACATGCCTGCACCAATTGGAATGCTGCTTTCCACGGTAAGATGAGCGGGCCAACCACCGGCCGCTTGCCACAAGGCAACGACCGTTTCATCGCCTTGGATTGCTTCGGATGAGACCGCTGTTAAGATCAACCGCTGTTTGGCTGCGAAAGGAAGGGCAAGCCCACCAAGGTAATCGGTGTGTTCTCCGATGATGTTGATGCGAGCAGGGATCGATGCGCGTCGCTGCATGGAATTCACGCTCGCTCAGGTTCAGTGGGCCTGATTCAACCGTTGGTGATGAGGTGGTACATGGTTCGCACGTGGACTCCAGTAGCGCCATTTCCGACCATGGTGTTGCTCTTGGCACCCCAGTACGTTCCAGCGATGTCCATGTGAGCCCAAGGAATGGTTTCACCATCTTTCTCGTAGTTTCGGTTTGGAACGAACTGCTTCAAGAACGCAGCAGCGGTGTTTGCACCGCCGTATCGTCCGGCGCCCAAGTTTCGGGTATCGGCAATCTTTGAATCCGTCATTTCCTTCTCAAAGGCAGGCAAGAGCGGCATTGGCCAAGCGAGTTCATCAACGGCGTTTCCTGCTTCATGGATGCGGGTGCGGAAGTCATCGTCGTTTGACCAAAGACCGGTTGCTTCGTGGCCGAGCGCCACAACACATGCACCGGTGAGGGTTGCGAAATCAATGATGTATTCTGGGTCGTATTCGCCAGCCTTCCATAGTCCGTCAGAAAGAACCAAACGGCCTTCTGCATCGGTGTTCAAGACCTCAATGGTCTTTCCAGAAAGGGTTGTGATGACGTCACCAGGACGTTGTGCGTTTGCGGCTGGCATGTTTTCTGCCATGCAGGTGATTGCGGTGACTTTGCCTCCAAAGCCAGTTGCTGCCAAGGCCTCCATGGTTCCGAAGACGGTTGCAGAACCGCCCATGTCGTACTTCATCTCGTCCATGTTGGTTCCGGGCTTGAGTGAGATTCCACCTGTGTCAAAGGTGATTCCTTTTCCAACAAGCATTGGCCCACGGCCTTTCTGTTCTGCGTTCATCTCGAAGATGACCATGCATGGTTTCCTCGAGGAACCCATTCCAACGGCAACAAGACCGCCCATTCCAGCCTTGATGGCCTGATCGTAATTGATGATGGTCACGGTGACATTCTCGTAGTCTTTTGCCCATTCCCATGCTTGGTCGGCAAATGCTTCTGGGTACATGTCATTTGGTGGCATGTTGCCCAAATCTCGCGAGAGGTGGACACCGGAGGTGACACCCTGGAGGGTTTCGATGAGCGTCCCGAGTTCAGTTTCTTGACCTGCATCACAGGTGACCCGAACATCGAGGTCGTCTTCTTTATCTTCATCTTCAGCCTTGTAGCGGTCAAAGGAATAATCGCGCAGCATCATGCCTTCAGCGAAGGCGGCCATGCAATCGATGGAAGCACCGGAAAATCGAACAGTCAAGTCCGTGCCGTGAGATTTCTTTCGTTGTGCGATGACGGCTGCCCCGGCCTTGCGGTAAGCGTGTGCATCGGCATCGTCTTGCTTGCCCAATCCAATGAGCATGGCTTTTCCACCATCGGTGCCCATAAGCGACATTGTCGATTTTGCCTTTCCTTTGAAATCACCATCGGTCAAGACCACGTTCATTTGACTTTTTAGAGCGGTGTGCAAGCCTTCTGCGTGAGCGTCGGGGACCGACTCTGTTCCTTCAAACAGGGGCATGATTAGAGTTCCGTTGATGTTGTGTCCTGAGCTAACGCTGACCTTCATGGGTTCACCTATCCCAACCAAGGACTTGAAGCATTTGAACCTCGCGCTCAGTTTTCAGGGCAAGATGAGGCGGAAGCGTCAGTCTTCGTCCGTCTCTTCACGCTGAACAAAGGCCGCAATTGCTGCGAATCCAGCAATCATTGTTACCGGATTGAAAAGACCGTATCCAGTGAGGAAGTTCGATTCTTCGCTATCGGCCATAACAAGCACAGAGGCGTTAATTGGCTCAGAAACCCAGCGTGCAGAATCCACAACTCGAATTTGGTAGTATAACTCCCATGAACCATCACCGGTCAATGATAGATTCTTTGCGTCGAGAGAGACCATCGAAGAATTGGTTGCATTCACAGTGAAAAAGTCCGATTCCCACAACGCATTGCCATCCGTGTCAACATAGCGCAAGGTGGTATTTGATGCAGATGCTTGACCGTGATTTGCAACGTCGATTGAGATTTCATCGTCTGAAATTACAAGAGATTGAACATCTAATCGTGCACGCCAATACCACACGTTCGAGATCAAATACCTCATGACGTCCATTTCTTCTCCCAATCTGTCGTTGAGATTTTCAAATGAACCCGGGACGAATTGTTCATCATCGGTTTCGAAAGTGAATGTAGGATAACCCATGACGCCATAACCGTAATCTCTGCTGGTTCCACAGTTTGGATACAAGCCTTGGTTGGCATTTTGGATTGGGATGCTCGATATATCATTGTTTACATCTTCACGAATTTGATGAAACAACTCCCAGTCCGATGGTTGGTCAGGCCATTTTCCCCATGGATAGAGCATAATCCAAACACCAGTGTGCATGGTGACGTACAAATCAGCATCAGGGACGACCGTGTTCATGTAATTCGAATTCGCTGAGGTTTCAGCTTCACTGAATGCACTGCTACCCGGCTGAGTGGTTGGGCATGTGTTCCAATAGTGATCGTAATTCCTGTTCAGGTCAACTTGATTGACGTTCCATCGGGTGTCAATGTCATTTCCATCTGGATTTAACATAATCAGAATATGAATTTCAGTGTTTTGCAGCACGTCGATTGCTTCTTGATTGCCTTCAGCCCATCCTTCGATGTACCACTTTGCCGACAACCATGCTAGTGCAGTCCCCAAGTATTCGTTGCCGTGGTGACCACCGTCAATGTAAACAATTTCTTTTGCGCTGCCGTTTGCTTTGGTCTCAACAGACCAGTCGGACAACCGAACGACCCACAAGGATTTGCCTAATTCGGACTTACCAACGTCTGCTAAGTCAACAATTTCTGGATAATCATCTGCCCACCCAGTCACTTCGAGTGTCAGTGCAGCCCAAGTCATGTGAACGTGGCTGTCGACAGGATCTCCAGGCCACGCTTTATCTTCGTTCGGGCCTGATTGAGCAGATGCGACTGGAAAACTGCCCAGCAAC
>DUKM01000099.1 GCA_013329255.1 Candidatus Poseidoniaceae archaeon
TTTCGGTATCAAACTCGGTGAAGACGCCCGCCTCGAACTTCCTGTTGACCCAGCGACATGGGACGAAGCCTTCCAAGCCGGCGAAGACGGCATGATGGACGACAGCGAAGATGCACCTGGGTTCAGCTTGGTTGTTGCCTCCGCTGCAATCGGAATGGCGATGTTCATCAACGCTTCAAAGGACGAAGAGTCCGACGAGTGATTCACGAGCGCATGGCTGCGATAGCGGCTTGCAATGCTTCTGCATTGAGCGCAACCGCTTGTTGTTCTCCACTGACAAGCGACTTCAACATCGCTTGACCGCTTTCCAAATCCTTTGGACCGACAACAACAGTGAACGCTGCTCCGCTTGAGTTGGCCCACTTCATGGCCTTGCCAATTTTCCTGCCGCGCAATTCAAGATCGACTCGTTCGCCTGCATTTCGCAAGGCGGCAACAATGGGCAAGACGTGGTTGGTATTGATGCCAAATGGAATCACGGCAATGGTGCCGAGTGGATCGTGTTCACCGGGAACGACTTCGCTGCGACCGGCTGCTTCTGCTTGCGCTTCAAGCGCCAACAGGACTCGGTCAAAGCCAAGGCCAAAACCACAGCAAGGGTCGAGGTCTGGCAGGCCAAACAGATGGAGCAACTTGTAGGAACCGCCGCCAAGCACTTGGCCCTCCCCGCCCATTTCTGGCACCATGACTTCGAACACCATGCCGGTGTAGTAATCCAAGCCCCGGGCAACGGTGAGGTCAACCGACAAGGCAGGAGGGGTTGGAGCAAGGTGTGCAACTGCGTCGAGTGTTGTTTGCAAATCATCGAGGGCTTCGAGCGATACACCGTTCATCGAAGCGAGGATTGTGCGTGCGGGCCCGAGGGTTTCAGCACCGCCTTCAAGATCAGCGAGCGCTCGCAGTGGAGCGGCGTTTGCAGCGGCAATGCCATTGGCTTCGAACAAGGCTTGCAAGCCTGCATCATCGCCTTTGTCGAGCAGGCGCATGGCGCTTGCAATTGGGGGCTCTGTGGCTCCTTCAGGCGTTTCAGAAGCAAGGCCAAGTCCGGTGAGGGCTCCTTTGAGAATACCGACGTGGCCGATTCGCACTTCCCAATTTTTCAATCCACACGCATCAAGCATGTCAATGGCTAAAGCGATGACTTCCGCCTCGGCAAGCGGGCCTGAGGCTCCGATGAGTTCCACGCCGTATTGGAAGAATTCTCGATAACGCCCTTTCTTGAACTCCTCATAGCGGTAGCACTGGCCGTAATAGGACAAGCGAAGAGGCTTGGTGTCGTTGCGCATTTCTTCAGCGATCATTCGCATCACTGGAGCGGTGAGTTCTGGACGCAGGGTGAGCGGGCGGCCACCCTTGTCCTCAAACGCATACAACTGACTGATGACGCCCGGTCCTGATTTTGCGGTGAACAAATCAAGCGACTCGAACACAGGCGTTTGAACGCGATTGAAGCCGTGACGACGAGCCCTTTCCTCCAAGAGATGTTCAAACGCAAGTCGTCGCGCCATCACCGCTGGGGTGAAGTCACGAGTTCCGCGTGGGCGTTGGACCATGCTTGTTCCACTCGCTAACCGTTCATCACCCCTTCGCCTTGAACGAGGGTCAAACAGCGGGTTCATTCTTCTTCATCCGGTGCCACGGACCATTCGACGTCCCATGCACCTTCGTCGTGTTCTTCGACCTCAGACACCCACTCAACCACATCTTCTGGATCGACTTCCATCAATGGTTCAGGTGTGACCAACGCATCGAGGTCCGGCGCTTCTGGCAGATCGGGGTGGGGTGTTTCTTCAACCACTTCGGTCTTGGAAAGTTGTTCAAGTTTTTCGACGAGCGCCCAATCTGGTTCCACGGCTCCTTCGGCTTCGATGGCTTGGACGCCCTTGTCTTGTCGCACCTCAATCGGTGCTGCGGCAAGCAACAGATCCTGATCGTTTTCTTGCTCGAAATCTGTTGGCTCGATCTCGGCACCCTGTGCTGGTGCGCTGGCCGTGCCGGTAAAGGTCGCCCCATCTGGTGAAGCCGCTGGTGCGGTGGCTGGTTCATACCCTCCAAAGGCATCCAGCGCATTGGTGAGGGCTCCAGCAGCAGGTGGCTGGGCGCGCTCATGCTCTGCAGCCTTTTTTCGCAAGTAGATGGCTTGGTTTTCGAACTCCGCTTTTTCCTGAGCCATTTGAGCTTCAACCGCGCGCCACATCTGTTGCTCTTCGGTCTTCATTGCGAGTTGTTCTTCGCGTGCTAACTGGGTCTCGCTTGGTTGGTCATAACGACGCCAAAACCACCACGCAATGACAATGAACAGGACTGAGACAAGAAAGCCAGTGACAAGGGTTTGGACGAGGTCTTCCACCCGCTCACTTCCCTATCTCACGCATTCAGGTGTTCGAACCCTGGTGCAACTTCGCCACGAGCGACCACCAAGTCATCATCGCCACCGGGCAAATGGCTGATGTCGACATCAGCACCTTCGGGGATGTTTCGGTACAACGGGCGTTGCACGAGGAACTTGTTGAACGAGATGAACAAGGCCGCAATAACGCCCCAGAACAGGAGGATGATGGACAGTCCTTTCGGATTGGCAGGATCCCACACGTCAGGTGTGTTGGCAATCATGTCGGCGAAGTAGGAAATCATCAAGACTGAGAACAGGATTGGGAACGCCAAATACATCAACAAATCCCACCATCGCCCAACTTCCATATCGTTGTCACCGGTGTTGATGAAATCGTCACGGAAGGCGGAGACGCCGAAGCCCAAGTAGCCCTTGAAGCCGGCTGGAGCCACGCCTGCTTCAACGCCGGACTTCCAGCGGTAGTAGCCGTACTTCCAAATCGAAAAGGCGATGAACAAACCTGAGAACATCAAACCGTAGCCCCAAATGTGATCTTGCACTTCAAGGAATTCAGGGAATGCGACCCCTTCGCTGTCGAGTTTAACCCACATAATGGCGGAAGGAATACCGAACATGAACAGCGCTGCTCCAGTAAGGGCAACGGACTTCTCTCGATTGTAGCCGTGGTCGACGAAGTTTCGCACGCACAATTCAACCGTAGAAATCATTGATGTCATCGCTGCAAACGAAAGCGCAAGGAAGAACCCTGCCATCATGAACAGCGGACCAAACGGCGCGAACGGCGCCTTAGCAAACACTTCTGGTAACGCCAGGAAGGTAATGGCGGACGAACCGCCGGTCACTGTTGCAAGCGGGTCTGGGCTGACGGCGAAGATTGCCGAAAGCACTGCAAGACCTGCGATAATGGAGATGCTGTTGTTGGCAAGTCCCATGGTGAAGGCGTTGAGCACGGTGTCCTCGTCCTTGCTCATGTAAACCGCATAGGTGATGCACATGCCCATACCAGCTGAACACGACCAAGCCGATTGGGATAAACCGTTGATCCAAATTTCGGGATCTTTCAACATTTCAAAGTCCACCGTGAACATGAACATAGCGCCGTCAAGGCTGCCGTCTTCCATGTCCATCCAAAGGGAGAGGAACAAGGTGAGGAAGAGCAATGCAAACAACGAAATCATCAGGTAAAAGTTAACCTTTTCAATGGCTTTTGCACCCTTCCAGATGGCAGCAAGCGTCAAACAAATGACGAGAAATTGGAAGAAGATAACCTGGCCTGGCGATTGCAGGAAAGCGTTCCACACTTCGGTTGTGTCGACGTCTTCACCGGTCAAAGCACCGCTGATACCGAGTTGGAAGTACTTGATCGTCCAACCAGAAACAACGGCATAATAGAATCCGATTGCGGTTGAAATCCAAGCGGTCCACAGGCCCATCCAAGCGAACTTTTTACCAGCGAAAATCCGGAAGGTTCCGATGGTTCCTGTTCGGCTTCGCTTCCCCATTGCGTATTCTGCAATGACAAGCGGAATCGACCAAGCGAAGAGGAAAATGAGCCAAGGGACAAGGAATGTTCCTCCGCCGTTTGCTCCAACCATACGTGGGAAACGCCAGATGTTTCCTGTACCGATTGCGGCACCGATGGATGCAAAGATGAGACCCATACGGCCGTTAAACTGGTCTGATTGTTCTTCATCGCCCATGCAGAATCCCTCCTCAAGCCTTGCTTTCTTCTTCAGCAAGGATCGCATCTGTCAGTATCAAGACTTCTTCGTCATCGGTCAGCATCATTCGCAAACAGATGGCAAGACCACCCCAAACAAATGCGGCAGTCACTCCGAACATAAGGAAGGAGCCAAACACGCTGCCATAGGCTGCACGGTAGGAAAGATCGAGTTCGTAGTATGCTCCACCGCTTGGGTATTGGAACAAGTCCGAACCAGACAGCGTTGTAATCGTGGCTTTGTAGTGAAGTTTTCCTGTTGCAGTTTCGGAGATTGGCACCATGCCTCGCAGGATTGTACCGTTGCCGCTCTGCACAGAACAGGTTTCGCCATCGACCTTCATCACTGGAACTGATTCCCAAGGAGTGGTCGCCCATTCTCTTGGACCGTAGTCGCTTTGCAAACGGCTTGGTTTGACGGTTCGCCATTCGATCATCGTGTTGGATTCACTGTACGGGAACTGGTTTGAAACACACAAATCTACGGGTATGTCGCCCTTATCTGGAACATTGACCTTATCGCCGGGTTCGAGGTAGTTTTGTTGGGAGATGTTGGCGATTTCTAAATCAGCACGCTCTCGTGGACCGTCGGCAATTTCAGCGATGTAGAAGCCTGTTCCCAAGTTGCGAACCGCAATGTGGTCAATGTCATCTTCATTCTGGTGGAAGGCGGTTCCAATTTCAGAGGTGTAGCAGTAGGAGCCGTGAACGCCATAGTGCCAGTCACAGAAGTCACCCGAGGTCGGGTAGAGGTCAGAAGATTGGAGGTTGGCGTACTGGGTCATGTCTGCCATTTTCTGGCCGTGATACTTGAGTTGCTCATGGTCGGGGCTCTCGCAGTCTGTGCAATGGCCCCACGGGTAGAGGATCAGTTCCGAGTAGGAGTGGTGAGTGATGGTTGCCTTGAACTCGCTTGAACCGTCGCCAGTGTCGTCGTTCATTTCGGTCAAGTCTTGGATGAACTTGGTTTCTGGTTCGGAGTTGCCGCCCCACCAGTCTTCATCGGTGACACCATCAGCGTCGTCGTCTTTTCCGTCGACGTGGTCTTCATTGATTTGGCCATCTCCGTCGTTGTCCCGGTCATCAACCGGGCCATTGTAGACATCGTTATTTTGCCCTGCATAACACGCACCGGGGAACAAAGGCCCTGTTGCGCCAAGAGGAGCTCCCCATTCGAACTGGTAGTTGCGGTTGAGGTCGACACCGTCGCATCCTTCGTCAACGGATTCGTCGAGGTCAGGAACTGGCGTGACGCCGGTTACTGTGTTGTCGCGGAGGTTCTTTCTCCATCCGCCTGAAGGGCACGATTCCCAAGCAGGTGCTGGGCAGAAGACTTCGCGGTCGTAGATGTTGCCATCGACGTTCAGCATTGGAATGAGGTAGATTTCACGGGAGTTGACAAGGTCGGTGATGAACTGTTCTGAGTAATCTTCGTCGACGCCAAGGTCGCCTGGGCCGCAAGCCGTACCGTCGCCGTTGGAATCTTGGAACGAAGCATCGAGTCCAAGGCAATCACCATCGTCATCGAGCATGCCATCCCCGTCTGCATCGCCCCATGGGTCTTCGTCGATCAGACCATCGCCGTCGTTGTCATAGCCGATGTTGTTGTAGGAAAAGGCGATGACTTCCATCTGCATGATGGCCACAGTGTAAGACATCCACTCACGGGCGTGGTGGTTGCCGACAATCATGACGTCGTGGCGGTCAGCGTAGTTGCCGTTGTCGCCAACAAAGGGGTTGTAATCGCCGTCTTGGACGTCACCGGTGATCTTCATCCAAGGTGAGGAATGGCCGTAGTACCATCCTTCGTAGGCATTAGCGGTCACTTGTTCGCCGCGAGCGTTTGTACCACCGTTCATTCCTTCATGGTACTCGAAGATGTCTGGGTTCTCCTCTGCAAGGCGGAGCATTCGTGACTTCATTGTCTCGTAGGAGTGGTATTCCTTGAACTGCAGGATTCGCTCGTTGGCGGATGCCCATGGGAAAATCATGTTGTTGTAATCGTCGGACCAGATGTCCTCGGGGGCGTAGCCTACAGGCTCGTCCTGAGCAATGCCTGCATTGGCAATCGGTGCTACAAAAGAGAGCAACAATGGGAGCACGATTAGAACTCCAAAGGAGGGGCGAGTGCGGATGACCTTGCCATTTTGCATCATGGTATCGCTTGGTCCAAACCGCTCGACTTCTTGAAGCGTTCGCGTTGCTGGCAAGTCCCCGTAGGGGACAAAACCCCCCAAAACAACAAAAGCGAGCGGGCCGTAGCCGAGCCATGAGTGGCATTCTAACCCCCGCTGAAGGCTCGTTTTGGGCCGATGAAGTTTTGATGACCAACAACGCGACCATTGCGCTGTTGCTTGGGTTATCAGTCGTCGCTCTTTTGACCCGCTTTTTGACGATGTTCATGGCGCCTCGATTGATGAGCAAAATCATCCATTCCGAAAAGGTGCGCTCGACGGCAGTAAAGAACTCTGACAAAGCACTTGGGAATGCTGCAGCAGCTGGCATAGCACTCTACTTAGTCAAAATCTTGATTTCCATGATGGACGATGTTGACAGCGGCATCATGATCCCTGACTTTGCCGTCGAATTGATTCCAAATGTACTCCAATTCATCTTTGCAGTATCGATTGTGCTTTGGGCGTTCAGGTTGGTTCCTTTGGTCCAAGATGTTGTGGAACTGCTCGACAACGATGATGAACTCGATGGAACCGAGAAAACCCTCATTTCAGCCGTTGAAAGCATGCTTCGTTTCGCGATTGCAGCGCTTGGTTCGGTGTTCGTCGCCGACGCACTCGGTTTCGACCTGACCTCGCTCATCGCCGGGCTTGGTATTTCTGGACTAGCGCTTGCGCTGGCCGCCAAGGACACCATCTCCAACCTGTTTGGTGCCACGACTGTGCTGCTTGACCGGCCGTTCAAAATTGGCGACTGGGTCATCGTTGATTCCGTTGAAGGTGAAGTTGCTGAAATCAGCCTTCGAACCACACTCATTCGAACCGCAGCCGACACCATCGTCACCGTTCCTAACGCTAACCTCGTCAACACCCCTGTGGAAAACTTCGGCAAGCGCCGATGGCGCCGATGGCAAACCGCCCTTCACCTCGATCTCAACTCCGACCCAGCGAAGGTCGCAGACTTTTGCGCTCAAGTGCTTGAATCGATCTCTGAAAGCCCAGTCACTGTCAAAACCGAGTCGTCATGGTGCCAAGTCAGCACGCTGACCGCTACTTCACTCGATGTTTCTGTGAACTTGTATTGGGACGTCGCTGGTGGCGCGCCTGAACGCAAAGCAAAGGAAGAATTGGTGCTCGGTATCATGCAGTTGGCCAAGGACAACGGTCTCTCGTTCTTCGACCCGCGTATGGTTCAGGCCTCTTGAGGCGCTCAATACGGTGGCGGATCCTTCGCCCAGTAGATTCGATTGGTGATCACACCAAAGCCAATGCTGCCCGCTGCTAGTGCAATCGATTGGCCATCTGTGAAGGTGTTCAATTCATGCCCGAAAAAGGCCACAAGAAGCCCAGTGATGGCGACCCAAAGACCGGCCTTCCACATGCGCAAGGTGCCAAGTCGAGCTTGCAGCCTCGACACTTCGCCAAGCCAATCGAGGCATGCCTCTTCAAGGGATTTGTATCCAAAGGTGCGCGCCAACAGCAAGCGTTCGAGCACAGCGTTGTAGCGCCACACCCACGGCCCGCCCATTGCAGTTGAGAGGGCTTTTCCTTTGGACCAGGCAGGCGGAACATGCTGAGCCCAAACTTCGAGAAGTTCTTGTCGATGGCTCGCCTTCAATTCAACATGGTGGGCCCAGAGGCGCTCAATGCGCATCAACTGAGCCAGCGATGGCAAGCGTTCTGGTTGACACACCAGATGGTCATGCAGGCTGCGAGGAAGAGCAATCCACATCGGCCCCTTTTCAGAAGTTGCGAGGTGTTCAACATTCAACTCAATCGGAGGTAAACCAACCGTTGAGGTGGTGTGGGGCGCTCGCCACAAGGTGTGCGGCTTGAGCGCGTCTTCCATTGCTTTGAGCCGTTCATTCCACAACCGTTCTGTGTTTGGTGTGGCGTGTGGCTCAAGCGCAGTGTGGACTTGCGCCATTGAAGCCACAAGGCTGTGTACTTGTTCGGAATCTGGTTCAAATGGAACTCGATCATAACGGGAATAAATGAGCACGCGATCATGGCCACCTGCAGTCCAGCCGCCAATTGGAAGCAGAAGGTTGAGGTCGGACACACTGGTGTTCCATGGCTCATAGCGGGCCATTCGAGACACATCTTCTCCGACTAAAAGCGGGCAAATTCGCACCACGTAATCTTCGTTGAGCAGGAGGGTCAACCCGTAGACATCCTCGGTGCTTTGCTCGATGCGCACCACGTCGGTTGGCCATTTCCCCCACTGAACCCCGTTGCCAGGTGGGCTGTGCCACCATGCTGAATCAAGCGCATCGGCGTGGTTCCAAAGTTGAACTCTGCCCAGAGCGGTGCGAAGTTGACCGTCTGCGAGTGCTTCCTCCATGGATTGCTGAGCAATCCCTGATGGCCACCACGCGGGGTCTTCCATGCCCATGCCAAACGCTCGTGGTTCTCAAGCGTGCCGTTTCTTATCCAAGATTTGGGACTTTACACGTGCCTTCAGAAGAGAGTAAGGAAGACAGGCTTCAATGCATTGTGATTCGATTTCTGTTACGAAATCACGAGCGCTGCCGCTCACAAGCAACGTGTTCTTACACGTATCAAGAATCACCTTGGCAAAGTGAGAATGGCATACGGGGAGGCAAATCAAAGAGCAAATGCCCTTCATTGACTCCAAGGCCGAAGCGATGGATTGAGTTTTCAAATAAGCTCCATCGCCTTCTGGGCCATCGCTCAAGTAGGAAGTTTCGCCGTCAAAATCGCCATGTCCGACATGAATCCAAGCAAAAGGAGCCTCGTTGTGATTCATCAAACCTTCTGTAATGGTTGGGAAAAATTCAACGCTGATATCATCAGTTACCGTAAACGGATGAGGATCACCTCCCCCCATCGCTAAAAGAGAATTTCCCAAATGGACCGTTCGCAAGTCAGCACATGTGCTCAAGACACGGAGAACCGCATGATCCGGCCCCCCGTGCCATGAGAGAAGATCGGTCATCGTGCGGACTGATTTATTCACGCCTGTCACAATGAGGCGTGACTGGTGCAGCGGCCTGTGTTTGCGGTACCATTCATTCATTTGCATTCG
>DUKM01000014.1:0-2525 GCA_013329255.1 Candidatus Poseidoniaceae archaeon
GATTTAGGTTCCGATTTTGCTCGAACCGGTTTGGACATTTTGTCGCTTGGCCCTGTGCGGGTTGCGCCTGCTAGGAAAGCAACCACCAAAAGAATCAACGCCACACCAAGGCTGACAATAATTTCACTGCCTTCGACCAATGGCTGTTCTGGTGCGTTGTAGAAGGCCGTCTTCATGTCGTCCGTTGCATCGTCATCGATGTCATACGGAGCATCGCAACGAAGCGTTGCTTCGAGTTCCTCATCTTGCTTCATGCCATCAGGTGCTGGGATGGTCACAACTGGTGGGAAATCACTGCCTGCGATATCGATGACCCTTACCGTGCTCCAACCGCTGTCGACGCTTCTCACGGAGACGTGGCAATTCACATCTTCGAGGACGGTCCAACCCGTTCGCTGCACACTGACGGTCAAATCTTCGTCCGCCTTGAACGAAAAGATACCTACATTCCATCCTGAGGCTCGGGATACAGTGTCAATCGAATGCTCTTCGAGGATTCGTCCGTACGAGTCGACCACCATGACCGAAACTGTTCGTTGGCCTGCCGATGGTTTCCAACCCGTCACGTTCACTTCATAAGTTGCGTTTGCCCCAAGCGACAATACAATTGTGCTGGTGCGCAATTGGACAGTTTCCCCTTGATCTGTGACGAGGATGAGGGTGGCTCGAAGATCTTCCGTGTCCGACGCTATGACGCTACAATCGCCTACTTTACCATCCAATTCAACCCGCCCAAGCGCAGTAAAGGCTTGTGGAGTGAGGTCACAGTTCACGCTGACTTGAGGCAAGTCATAGCCCGAAATGTAAATTGACATTCTGTTTGTTTCATCCACGGTCGATGCCAGCAGCAACTCGTTTGTCACAGAGCCAATGGTGACTTCGATGGATTGTTCAAGGAACTCAACGTTATCTGTGCTCGTCAACCCTCCGTCGACGGGCTGACCAAATTCGATGGCCATCACCGAGCCCGAACGAGCGTGGTGGACCGGTGTGCTGTGGAATGTATGCGTCCCTCGCTCAACCTCGATGTCGTGGGAAATGAGCCCAAGGGTCGGATGTGTCACATCGAGCGTGACCATGAATCGCTGTTCGTTCCACGCTGCGTCTGGTGTTAACATCCATGGGATCCCAAGCATTTGGCCAGGAGCGACCACCACTTGGCTCGACCCGTTTAAAATCCAGCCACTTGGTAAACCAGCCACTGCTATTTGCATCACAGCAACATCATTCCCATGGTTTTCGATCCACGCCGTCGGCATGCCTCCATCTGCATTTACTTTCCATGTACCTCTGTGGTCCACGCTGATGTTGGCTTCTTCTCCAACTCGGACCGGTATTTCTTGTATAATTTGGCCCGCGCCATTCGCATCTGATATTCGAATCCGCAGAACACCAACTTCGCCGGCGAGTGCCGATTCGGGAGGGGTCACAAAGACCGTCACGGTTGAGGATTCACTTGGATTGACAACTGCGCCGTTGCTTGGCAGCGTAATCGCCCATCCTTGGCCTGCCTTGGTGAACCAAGGGGCTTCGGGGTGATTGCCAAGTTGATCGACCTTCAGTGTGAGGTTTTCTCCGCCGGGGGCTATGGTAAGGGAGGTTTCAGAGAGGTTGAATCTCCATGCTGATGAATGACCGACCGTGAAATCAATCGATGCATTGTTGACCAAAATTGAACCCGAGTAGAGATTCAAATTCAATACCGCCTCTGTCGTGTACCATGCCCCGCTTGGAACGGTGAACACCATGCTGATGCTTCGCGTTCCATTTACTGCTACGGTTTGGGTGGTGATCGAGTCAGTTGACCAAACAGAACTGTCATTTCCTGCTCGTTGAACATCAAAGGTCGGTATAACGGTGAGGACATCGGGTGTGTTCCCGATGTTTGTGATGTTGAAATCAATGGTAATTTCCTCTTGTGGGAAGATTTCATTGGAAGGTGTAGAAATGCCGTCTATTGACCATTGGTGGTCTGGTTCAGCTTGGACCAGGAGCGTTGCTGTAGACGCCACATTGCCTGTGCCCTGTGATGTCCATGTGAACACAAGGTCGAACGGCACCAAGGCTGGTATGTCTTCCGCCAGCACCACATCAACGGTGGCAATTGTTGTCGCCAAGGGTCCGAGGGTTCGCTGTGGGTTGTAGATCGTAAATTCTACCTCCGGGCTCGTTGTCATGGATGCACTCTTGACAGAAACACTGGAAAGCACGAACGTGTCTTCGCCGTTCCCTGGGTTTTCAAGACGAAGGAGGATCGATTCAGTTTCATTGACGGTCAGTGAAACTGCTTGGCCAGGTTCCGCTGCAATCGGCTCGAGGATGGTGGCAGCAGAACGGAAGATTTGGAGCACATGAAGCGAGAAGTTGAGTTGGTGGTTTGCCTCGTCTGATTCCTCAACCGAAAACACATGACGTTGTGGGACTGCATTGACAGGCAAGTTGAGATGAAGCATACCTGAAGCTGTTGTGTCGGGTGTGCCTGAAAGTTCGAGCGTGGTACCGTTGACTGCTAAATCCCCGGTTGC
>DUKM01000014.1:2899-3791 GCA_013329255.1 Candidatus Poseidoniaceae archaeon
TGGATGGGAGGTTCCCATCGAGCGACCAACTGAGCGTGCTGTTGGGGAGGGTGCGTGTATGCGATGGTGTGGTTTGCAGTTCACTCGCTCGGAAGGTGACTTCGAGATCTTGGCAAAGCGTCTCTTCACCGCTGCCAATGCAGATGGTGAGCATGCTGGTGCTTGTGGTACCAAGTGCAGCGCTTGCTGGGACTGGGAGCGTTGCAAACAATTCTGTGTCTTGGTTCGGTCCAAGCGTCAGTGAGAACACTTCGGTTCCGTCAGCCGTGTAGAGTGCAGGGGTTCCACCCCATGACGGAGCGGTCCAATCGATCGATGTCGTGCTTTCTTGTGCATTGCCAAGGTTCTCGACCACCAGCCATGCGCTTGCGTCATGGTTCTGTCTCCCGATGCCCAAGGACTCGCTTAAGCCGGAGGGACCAACAACGGACAAACCTCGTGTTCGAAGCACCTCCAAAGGAAGGCGCAACGTCGAGGAAATTTCTGCATCTTCATCAAGACTGAGTGTCAGGTCGACATAGGAGTTTTCATCACCCAATGCGTTGGATGGAATGGCAACATCGAAGGAGAGGCTTACCGGTGCATTCGGTTCCAATGACAATCCGAGATTTGTGCCAGACGTTGGGGTGAAGGACCATCCTTCTGGAAGCGATGCGTCGTTGATGCCAAGGGTCCACTCAGCAGTGCGCGAACCTGTGGCTACGAGGCTTAATGCAACGGTCTCGGTTGAACCAGGAGGGATTCGAATCGGGTCCAAAGGCGGGTCAATGCGAGCGACGTGCGGGTTGACAATCGAGAGTGATGCGGTGGCGTTGTTGTTATCCTTCCGTGCTTCAGTGAGGTTGTTATTTACGTCCAGAACCATTTCAAATTCGTGTTCACCAAGTTCGGC
>DUKM01000014.1:4166-4873 GCA_013329255.1 Candidatus Poseidoniaceae archaeon
TCGACGTCGGAAAACCGCTTCCGAGTAATTTCATTCCCGTTCATCAACAAAACAGCATCGACGTTTTCCTCATTGTCCATGGTTCCAATGTTAGAGAATTGCCCTGTGACTGTGACCTGAACGCCTGGATCTGGACTTGCTGGATTGAAGCTGATGCCTCGCCCATCAGCGAGCGGTGCTAAGTCTGTGGACAATTGGGACACAAGCGTATCGCCGATCAAAATATCGATTGTTCCATCGCCGTCCATGTCTGCCGCAGCGGGGCTCGCCCACACTCGGTGAGGCATTGCAAGAGGTGAGGACCATGCGTTGTTGATGTCTGCAGAAGCGCCGGTGGCACCGTCAAACGCCCACAAACGCATGCCGAATGGAACGATCAGTTCTGGTGCACCGCTGCCGTCGATGTCCAGCCATAGGGGGGAAGCAACTGCGATTTCGTCGTTGTCGTTTCCGTTGCCACGTTGCAGATCGCGTGACCATTCTTTGAAAGGTGTGTCATCGCTGATGTCGTGGCATCCGGCCATGCCTTTGCGGTTGAAGGAGAATTGGGACTCTGAATACCATGTGACCCAGCACAACCTGTCGTCCAAGCCATCGCCGGTGGTGTCGATGACCAGTGGTTCGGCATCGGCGTAGCCGTTAGGTGCTCGGAAATTGAAGATTTCACTCGTCGAGGTCATTTCCATACCGATGTACCGTGCACCAAG
>DUKM01000014.1:5275-6257 GCA_013329255.1 Candidatus Poseidoniaceae archaeon
GGCAAGCGGAGGCGTGGTGCATCGTCATCCACATCTGTTCCTTGAACTGCAACGCGTTCCCAATCAAGAGAGCCAGAGGCACCATCAATCCGCCAAATCCACATTGAACCTCCATTCGAATCAATCGTGGTCAAGACAATGGCAGTGGTGCTTGCATCGAGTGCAGCCCAAGCTGGAGATGAGGGGTGTGTTCCACGGTCCAGCGCCACTTCCCAATCTGCTTGTGATGGTGCGCTGGTGGTGAGGCTGAAGGCCAAAACCGTTGGGTCGCTTGAGGTTTCATCCACGACAGCAAGGACCAATTCTGGAGAGCCATCCAACGAAAGGTCTGCGATCAGAGGTTGAGTGACTGACAAATGATTGCTTTGAGCGGTTGGCGTATGAGGGCTGGCGATGCCAATGCGGTAATCAACGTCGGTGTAACTCCAAAGTTGTTCGTTTTCATGTCCAGATTTGTCCCAGCCAGATTCGCTGCAAGTGAGTTCTGGTGACCAGATTTCGACGTTAAGTGCGTTCTGGGTGTCATACACAAGAACAATCTCTTGGCGTCCATCTTGGTCCACATCAACGATGCTGGGGGTCGATCGAACATCTCGAGTTTCGCCTATGTTGACCTGCCATGCAATCTTTGCATCGTCACCCGCTACGAGGCTGAGGTATGTATCGGTCGTGTCGCTGTGGACAAGCACCGCAAACAAATCCTCGTCTGCGCATCGTTCAAGTGCAGCAGGTGGTGCTGTGATGCTGTTCGAAAAGTCGGCGATGATTGAGCCGTATGCATCGGCGCCGTCGATGTCATCCAATGCAGCCCAATTCACGCCGGGCTTATCGATGGTACCAAGCATGGCGCCTTCGATCACCTCGCCTTCACCAGGGCCTCCATCTGGGCCGTGGAGCGGCATGGTTGCGTTGTGGGTTGGTGTGCGCCCAAATTGACCCCATGGTTGTTCTAAGCCCGTCCAAGAATCCCCTGAATCGCTCC
>DUKM01000014.1:6607-7696 GCA_013329255.1 Candidatus Poseidoniaceae archaeon
CTGTGGTGCACCATGATTGGCGATAACGAGGCCAAAAGGAACATCAATACCGGCAACAAGGCCGAGGCAGATTTGCCTCCCCTGTCTTGCGTTTTACCGGTCATGATTGCTAAGCAGGTTCGGGGGGTTGTTATGGGTTATGGCGGTCTGGTTCCAAATCATGCCGTTCTAAGGGTGTATTGAATCACCCAAAACGCATCACATTGTCCGTTCCTTAACCACCATGGCCCCCCCTCTTGAGGCGAGTGCATTAAATAGAGGTCGTCGGTGGCGAGAATGACTACGGTCGACTTCTCTCTAGAGGCGGATGCCGGTGAAGGACGGAATGGGTATCCCACTCCTCTTCGCACATCGTTTCTGAGTTGTTGACTGCAGAGGTGAACACGATGTACAAAATTGTAACAAGGGAAGACACAATCCGCATCCCTGCGGAGTACATGCGCAAAGGCGCATCGCTAAACGACCATATTGACCGTTTGTCCATGACCGCCTTCGAAGGGCGCTTCGATGAAGAAAACAGATTCATTTTGTTGACCACAAACCACGAACCTCTCGGCCGTGGTCGAATTATTCACGGCGACGGCGCAATTTATCAGCGAGTTCGTTTCGATGCAGTTTTGTTTTGCATGGAAGACTACGAAGTTGTCGAAGGCGCAGTTTCTGAAGTCAATGAATTCGGAGCATTCGTTCGTATCGGACCTATGGAAGCACTTCTTCACAAGTCACAGATTATGGAAGATCACGTCGACGCTAACGTCGGCATGGGCTGGATTGAAGGGCGCCAAAGCGGCCGACGCATTGGTGTCGGAAACTCAGTGCGTGCACGAATTGTTTCGCTGTCACCAGACACCTCCGACCCTCGTCGCTCCAAGATTGGTTTGACAAGCAAGCAACCAGGTCTTGGCTGCCACGAGTGGCTCGACGAAGACAACGAATGAGGTGAACAAGTATGGTCAAGAATCCCTTCGCATGCGCAGAATGCCACCTCGTTTTGGACGACGGTGTCGAACAATGCCCTCGTTGCCCCTCCGCACCGGTCTCGACAGACCATCAAGGATACGTCATCATCATCAACCCTCACCGGTCCGA
>DUKM01000014.1:8034-8612 GCA_013329255.1 Candidatus Poseidoniaceae archaeon
CGACCCGGGAAGTACGCACTCAAAGTAAGCAACCGATAAGGAGATGAACAGCATGGAAAAAACCAACAGAATCGAAAACAAACTACTCAACCGTGTGGAAATCACCTTCCGCTGGCAACACATTGGCATGGCTACACCATCAAGAAAGGAAGTCATGGACCTCGTTCGAACCCTTGAACCGGGATCGAATCCAGATTGCATTGTTGTCAAGGACTGCAACACTCGTTTCGGCCAGCCATTGACTACAGGAACCGCTTTCATTTACGGCGATGTTGAATCAATGAGCGTTGAACCCGAATACATTCACAAGCGACACGAGCAATTCTGGTCCGCCAAGGCCCCAGAAGCTGAAGAATCCTCCAAAGGAGGTGACGAGTGATGGGCGACAGTCCTAAAGCTGGTGCAAAGTGGTCGAAGTACACAGTCAATGAAGACGGTACCTTGACCCGCAATGCAGAGTTCTGTCCTGAATGTGGCCCTGGAGTGTTCCTCGGCGTACACAAGGACCGAAAGTCATGTGGTCGCTGTGGCTACACCGTGACAAACGAGTGATGCTCCACAGAGGAGCGTTGTTCCCC
>DUKM01000145.1:0-481 GCA_013329255.1 Candidatus Poseidoniaceae archaeon
CGTCCGAACTTGGGGAATTGAACCTTTACTCGACGGTACTGGTCTTTCGTTTTACAACGGTGTGATTTCGGGTACGCCAACGATTATCATGACTCAAACAGATTACATCGTATGGGCTAACACGACCGGTGGGGACACCAACTTTACCATCACCATTACCATCAACGAACCTGGAGTCATCCTTGATTACAATCCAGAAAATGTAACCGTGACGATTGGCGACACAATGACAGCATTGACGCCACTTGTCAGCAACGGTACTGTTGAGAAATGGAGCATTTATCCAGAACTTGATAATGGTCTGAGCTTTTCAAATGGAATCATCTCAGGAATACCGACAAGCATTCAATCAAAAATCACCTACAAGATTTGGGCCAACAACACAGGCGGCAATACATACCACGATGTCAACATCACAATCCTTGACATTGTTCCTGAAATTTCCTACAGTCTTGTAAGCATTGAGCTGACCAATGATACG
>DUKM01000145.1:858-1940 GCA_013329255.1 Candidatus Poseidoniaceae archaeon
ATTACCCCAGACCTCAGTCTTGGTTTGTCGTTTGACCATGCAACTGGCGTGATCAGTGGAACACCGATTGAAGTCATGGCACTTCGAGTCTACACCGTTTCTGCAACCAATACGGGTGGAACGGGCACGACACAGATCGAAATCACCGTTCTTGACCAAGTCCCAATGATTGCGTATGTGCCTTCGGATGAAGTTCTGCTCTACAACTCGAGTGTCTTGAACATGGTACCTGAATCCACAGGTGGAGCAATCACGCTATGGTCAATTACACCGACACCGAATCCATCTGGTGGTTTGCTCTTCGATGCATCGACAGGTGTATTCAGCGGTACGCCTACGGAGACAATGATTCGAACGCAGTACGAGATTACTGCAACAAACGATGTGGGAAGCATGACCGTTTCCGTTCACATCACCGTTGAAGATTTGAATTACAACCTCTCGCTTGGTCCGATTTATTTGCTCGAGAATGAGGAAATGTTGAGCTTAGAACCGACTTCAAACCTCTCTGGCGCAGGCTATGAAGTCAGTCCAGACTTGCCAGGGGGGCTCTTCCTTGGAGAAAGCAATGGAACCATTTGGGGCACACCAACTGTTGGAATGCCTCTGGCGAACTACACCATCTATGCCAACAGCAGTATGTTCAATGATGTTCTTGAAATCCAAATTGGAGTCCTTGAAGATTCAGATTCGGATGGAATGCCGGATCAACTACCACTTGGATACAATCCATTAGGCGGTCTTATCGAAGACTTGGACGATGACGGAGACGGCTTCACTGATGAAGACGAAACTAATTGTGAAACTGACCCACTTGATGCGACCTCATTGATTTCAGACCTTGATGGAGATTCCATCTGCGACGCATTGGATGATGACGTCGACGGGGATGGCTTGTTGAACGATGTTGAAACCAACACATCAACCTACGTGGATGAGAACGATACTGGAACCGACTCAATGAACGCTGACAGCGATGGTGATGGCGTGTGCGATGGACCACAAGTACCTGCGAATGGCGGCTGCACCGCTGGACCAGATGTGTTCCCACTCGACCCTGCAGGCTCCGTTGACAGCGATGG
>DUKM01000145.1:2335-17406 GCA_013329255.1 Candidatus Poseidoniaceae archaeon
GACACTTGGTCAGATGAGATGGAAGCATCGTGTGGAACAAACAGCGCTGATTCAAACAGTGTTCCTGGCGATGAAGACGCCGACGGCATCTGTGACAGCCTTGACACCAACCTTGACCTGCCGTTCAACCTCACCTACCCTTCCAGCGCTTTGGAAGCCAACTTAGGTGAAGATATCTCAATCCTGTTCCCCAACCTCACCGGTTTGGGTGAAGTGTCTTCGTGGGAAATCGTTGGTGAATTGCCAGATGGATTGACCTTTGGCTGGAGTCCCGCTCGAGATGCACATCTTGACGGAAGCATTCGTGGCACGCCTACCGAAACAATGCCTGCGACAATGTTCACCATTTGGGCGAACAACTCTGCATACAGTCAATCGTTCGAACTCACAATCACTGTGGTGGAAGAACTTGCAGATTCAGTCGATGAGGACGATTCAATCAACTGGGGTTACATCTGTTGCTTCCCGTTGATTCTCTTGGTCCTGCTGCTTTTGTTCATGTTGATCTTCGTAGGGGAAAAGAAAGTCCTTATCGATGCTGAACCATCAAACACGTTGGTGAAGTCTTGGTCTGGTGTGGGCGTTGGTACCCAAGAAGACCCTTTGATACTGAAGTCGATTCATGGTGTCAAGCCCGGTTCATTTGGCAGCAGCCATGAAACAATCACATTCACCGGCTTGACCGTTGAAAGCATTGAATTGATTGACTTAAATGAAGAAAAGAATGGACGCAAGTTCTCGATGTTCGTACCAAATGTCAGCGAATCAAGCACGCGGATGGTTACCATTGACGAGGATGAACATACGACAATAACCATGATGTTCGATGATGAGAAGGGTGAACCAACCCTTGAAGGCGGCGAATATACAGGTATTTTGAAAATTGGTAAATCGAGTGTTTACTTCTCATGGACCGTGACTGTCAAACCGAGTACAAAGAAAGCCAAAGTGCATCACGGTGCAGATCCTAAGGTCGCTAAAACCAAGGCACAAGCAGACGCTAAGGCTGTTAAGGAAACCAAGGCACAAGCAGAAGCAGACGCCAAGGCTGCTAAGGAAGCCAAGGTACAAGCTGATGCAGACGCCAAGGCTGCCAAGGAAATCAAAGCACAAGCCAATGCAGACGCTAAGGCGGCCAAGGAAATCAAAGCACAAGCCAGTGCAGACGCTAAAGCCGCCAAAGAGATCAAAGCACAAGCGGATGAAGAAACTAAGAATGTTCAAAAAGCCAGGGCAAAGGTCGATGCAGATGCTGCAGCAGTTGCGAAGAAGGCAGAAGAATTGGAACGCATCGCTAAGCGAGCCAAGAATATTGATTTCGCTACGCTAGGTATAGCAAGCGTCAACGAGAAAGACGAACTCCAAGCCATCAAAGGTGTTGGACCTTTCATCGCTGAAAAGTTGAATGCGCTCGGCATCTTCACATTTGAGCAAGTTGGAAACATGACCCCTGAAATTGAAGAACAAGTCAACGTTGCAATCGAGTTCTTCTCAGGTCGAATCAAGCGAGACGAATGGGCAAAGCAAGCTCGAGAACTGGAAAAAGGTAAGACCAAATTTTGAGCCATTCCAAGGCAAGTGATTTTCGACTGAATTCAGTCGAGAGGGTCGGAAATGCCTTCCTCGCCAAGAGTCCACTGTAAGGTCTTGATCACACCGTCCAAAGCCTTGTGATTCCGAGCAGCCTCTTTCATGCCTTCTCGATCGCCTTTTTTGCGGCAATCCTTGAACCAGTCTTTCCATTCCTGACGCTTTTCTTCAGCATTGGCAAGCATTTGCTCAATCTCATCCCATGTTCGTTCATAGGACCGGTATGGTTCAGCCGATTTGTCAGACATGGTTAACAAATTTTGGCGCTAACCCGAGGTTCTTAAATTAAACGCCGCCAAAATTCACGAATTGTCCGGGATTCGTACATTTACAGCACTTCCGCCGGCTTCAATCGCCACATCATCACCGATCACAACGTCGGTAAGAATCGAGCCTGCACCAACCTTGACGTTCCGACCAAGGACTGAACCGTTGATCTTCACATCAGACGCTATGCTGCACCCCGACATGAGCAAGGAATCTTTGATTTGGCAATCCTTTCCAATTTCGGTGCCAACCGAAATCACAGAACCGATCACGTTTGGATTCAGTTCCACACCACGAGCGAAGAAACTGCCTTCGTCGCTGAATGTCCCATCTGGACGAGGGAAAGGGAGAGCATCACGGCCTTCGATGAGCGAATGCTGAGCTCGAATCAGTTCCATTGGGTGGCCGACATCAAACCAAACTCCATCAATGGTTTGAGCGTACATGGGCCAACCCATCTCAAGCACGAGTGGAAACAATTGTTTGCTGAAATCAAATTTCTTACCCTTTGGAACGAGGGCCAACACTTCGGGCTCGATGATGTACAAACCAGCATTGATGACGTTACTAAACGCCTCTTCAATCGTGGGTTTCTCCTTGAATTGGCGAATAAAACCTTGCCGAAGATCCCCATCCAATTCCCCTTCATGTTCCTCGGAGAGACCAACGATTCCAAATTCAGTTGGGTCTTCAACTTCCCAAAGAGCCATGGTGACCTTTGCATTGTTTTCTTGATGCGCTTTTAGGAGTTTTTGAATATCAAAAGAGGCCACTGCATCGCCTGAGCCAACAACAAAAGTTTCAGTTAATTCATCCAAAAGAAGACGAACACTACCGGCCGTGCCCATCGGTGTGGCTTCCTGATTGATTCGAGCGCTCATGTTTGGAGTTGTAGCCCACCCCTCAACATGCGCTGAAAGTTGCTCACCCCTGTATCCCGTCGTGACAACCAAATGGTCGACGCCAGCGTCCACCATTGCATCTTTGACGAAATCAATCACGGGTCGGCCAAGCACTTCGACCATCGGTTTTGGTCGTGTGAGGGTCAACGGTCGTAGGCGGGAACCTTGCCCACCTGCCATGATGACGCCGTGCAAAAAGAATCCCTCAGCGGCGGCGGGAAGCGTTCATGTCGATGCGTCGCATTGACTTCTTCTTGGACGATTTCCCGCCCTTCTTGACAACGCCTTGAGCGTCACCTTGTGAGGTGCCACCAAAGGTGACTGAGCCTTGATTTTGGAGGCTGGAGAGAAGAGCATTAGCGACATCCTCAGATTCAGCACCGGTCTGCATCTCGGATTTGACGGATGCATTGTGGTCGACCATCCATGACTTTCGCTCGTCTCGAGCCATGCTAAGTTTGTCACGAATCTCATTCACGTTGACCATCAGTTCAGTGATCTTTTCGTGGACTTGATCGGATTTCTTTCTCATTTCGACGAATTCGTTGTGGAATCGGTCACCTTCTGCCTTGAGGAAATCTCGGTGAGTGAACGCTTCATCAACTTCCTTTGACATTGCATCGGCTCGGCCAACGGCTTCAAGCATGGCTTGGTGAGAAGCATCTGCTTCGGATTTGAGGGTCTTGATTGCGGTGTCCATGTCGCTCAAGTCCACGGCAATCATCTCAAATTGAACAACTTCAGGAGCGAGTTCTTCGATTCTTCGCGTCATTTCCTTGATGTTCTTGATCATCTCTTTTTCCTTCTTCTGGCCGACGGAGGAGGTCTCGAAGGTTCTCTCTAAACCTGCAACATCGCGCTTGAGTTGGGCGTATTCTGCCGTTGCAGATTTCTTCGTTCCTTTCTCTTGGCGATGACCTTTGGCTTGGCTGATGATGTCTTTGAGTTGGGCTTGAATAGCGTTGCGCTTTTCTTTGTGCATCCGAACTTCAGAGCGGATAGCTTTGACTTCAGCAAGAACGAGATCGACCTTTTCTTTGTGCTCTTTGTACTGGCCTTGAATCGCATTGCGCTTGTCAGCAGCAGTGCGCGCTTGGTCGCTGTAGCCATTGCGGGAGTCTCGCATCTTACGAACGCGGGCCTCCATGGCTTGCAATTCATCCCTTAAATCGGAATCAGGGCTTGGTTCGGCATCTTCTTTGATTCCGCGCATGCTTTGTCCAAGGCTTAGCCCATTTCAAGGCTACGGAAGACCAAGAGAGCAAAAATAAACTCAAATCGCATCAAATATATTTCTGATTTTGATGAACACGCCGAGCAGCAGGCCAATGCTACCGAGCAAATTTGTGGCGAGTGAACCTGAGGCGCGGACCCGTTCACGGTACTTGGAGCGGACCCGGACGTTGATTTGTCGTCCAATGAGGAGGTCACCGCTTTGCTCTTCGAGGCGAACTGAAACGGTGGCTTCCCCGAATCGCTCAGGAAGCAGCGATTGCCATGCCATTGTACCATCGCGAAGCAGGCCAGACATCAAACCGAGCACGTCTTCATCGCCTTCGGCAGCAAGGGGCATGTTCTTGCTTGACCACCATCGTTGTTCACCAGGATCAAGTCTGTAGGTCATGGCCAGATCGTGAGGGCGGAAGTCCGGTGATTGAACGCGAAGCACGATGGTTCTCGGTTCATCTGAAAGGTTGTGAATCAGCGTGAAGAGGTTGGCTCGCTCGTGAACAACATTTTCCATGTCCACTTCGAACACGATATCATTGGTTGTGGTGTCACGACCAGCGCCAAGATCTTCCTCAATCCGCCCAATCATGCGGAAAAAGGCAGGACAAGAACGCTCGACGTGATGAATAATGGACAGCCATTCTTCCATCGTAAACACAGGATGCCCCATGACCAATTTCATTCCGTCCTCATCGAGGACTTCCTTTAGTTCTCGTTCCATTGTCTTAAAATCAAGGCCTTTCGAATGTCGATACAGGGTCATCAAGATTTTCTCTCGAGCAAATTGCGGGTCAATTTGAGCCAAGAAAGAGGATTCGATTTCTTTGGAGTAGACTTCATATTCGGAGCGAAGCAACGGGTCCATGTGTGTTTTCACAAGGTCGCTGAAAACGCTCTCCAGCGTCGAGGGGTGAATCGGTGGGTTGTAGGCATCGAGCAAGCCAGTTCGCTCGTCCATGTTGAACGGGCGAGAGCGAGTGGAGAGGTGGTGGCCGAGCGAGAGCAGCGTGAATGAAAGCGAAAGCAGGAGTAAAATCCTCCCGTTTAATGATTCGATGTTGACATAGAAGATCCCCACCAACATGACTGTGGAAAGGATGGCATAGGTCAACGAAAGCGTGTGCTTAGCACGAACGCTCGTCATGTGGTGTGCAAGGCCTTCGTAGCCGTGGAGCGATTGAACAGCACGGTGTTCTTGATTCAAACGATCGACTTCGGATTGGAAACTGGCGATCGACAAATGAGTGCGATGCCGATGCACGATTTGAGTGATAATGAAACCAAACAGAATCACAAACGTCAGGGCGGTCAAGGTCATTGCGAAACTCAGGTTGACGGTCGGTTCTATTTTCGACCACCAGGCAGGTGAATCCTGCGCGTAGGCCAAAGCGCCAAACGCGGTTAAGAATGAAAAAGAAGGAAGCAAAAGCAGCAACCGTAGCCCTGAACTCACCAGTTGCCGGTCGAGAGCAAACCAAAATCGCTCAGAGGAGAGAATCGATTCCTCATTGGGTTCGAGGGAACCATCAGCATCCACCATGCTTCATGCATGAGGGCTGTGTTCTAAAGCCTTACATCGATATAACGGTCAAGACGGACGAAACAGAAGTTGAGCCGTTAATTCAAGGCTGAGTTCAACACGCCGTCCATCGTCCATGAAGTACCCTTTAGGGTCTCGTGAAATACCTGCTCCAACGGTGATGCCAATGGCTTGGAGGAGTTCCAGCCTTTCTGGAGACACAACCATGCCTTGCAACGAACCATGCTCGCCTTCGGACATCGAGGAGAGAGCCCGGATTTCTTTGTGACTTGCTTCAATGCGGGCAAGTATCTCGGGTGAAGCCTTTGGTATTTCTCGACCGCTTGGATCCAGATCAGGCCGTCCAAGCAGCAGCGATAGCGCCACTTCCAAATCATCGTCAATGGCGTGTTCAAGTCGACAAGCCGTGGCGTGTGCGTTTCCGTCAAACGGCAAAATGTCGAGCAACACTTCGGCCAAGCGATGGCGTCGCTTCATTTTCTTCCCATGAATCAAACCTGTTGGCGTGAGGGTTGCCCCCTTGTAGGGCGTGTATTCAACGAGACCTTTGGTTGCGAGTCTTTGAATCATTTCAGTAGCGGAAGCGGGGGAAACTGAGAGCGCTTCAGAAAGATCGCCCGTGCGCACCAACGCTTCTGGGTCTCGTTCATAGAACTCGTACATGGTTTCGAGGTACTCATCCTCAAACTCTTGAAAGTGGCCACTCATGCGCTTCCCTCCTTCTTCTCCCAAATCAACCCTTTGCTGTGAATACAAATTCACAAGCTGGGCATCGCACTGAACCGTCGTAACTGCTCGGAACTCGCAGGGATTGGTCGCACTCAGGACAAGACACTTCGATTTTCTCTTCGACAAGTTCAACCTCTTCTTCCTCTGGCTGTTCGGCATCCGATTCTTCCGAAGCGGTGTTCTTTGCTTCAACCTCAAATCGATTGGAGCAATCTGGGCATCTCACAGATCCGCTGTATGACTCGGGAACTCGGAGTTGACGGGCGCATTCTGGACAACCGACTTGGATTTTGATGTCGCTGTGCTTCGCAGTGGATGTTGGTTTGGACTTGGTTTTTGTTGAGCTCTTTTTCGAAGATGGACCTAGGGATTGACCTTGCTTGATTCGAACGGCGGCGAGCACCGCCCCTGCCAATGCCACGCCACCAAGAAGACCCACCCAGGGAATGCTGAATGCTTCTTCTTCAACTTCCACATCGGCCGATGTAAAGGAATTCGAGGCGAGGATTTGGTTGCCGTCAATGCTCCAGATTGCTTGCAACTTCACTCTCGTTCCTTGGGGCCAATCCAAATTGAACGTGAGGGTGGTTGATTCCCCGGCGCCCAGCGGTTCGGTGGTTTTTGTCCCGTAGAGGGTGTTGTCCTCGCCGAGCAAGAGGAGTTCACCGCTTGTTCCGGCGACATCACCAGTGTTGGCAATTTGGATTTGCACGGTGGCTGATTGTCCAGCGCCGGGCCTTGACGGAGAGGCCAAGGGGTCGAAATTTGCGCTATAGACCGGTCTATCATCCGGTATTGACTTGCTATCGCTTGACGGACCTAAGGCTTCGCTCCAGTTGATGGCATCGACGCGAAGGGTGACACGATCCGCTTCGATGAAACCAAGGTCAAAGGTTCCATTGGTCACTCCAGGCGCCAACAGAACATCGTAATCAAGAAGGTACGTTTCACCGGATTCAAAGTACCCAAGACGCAAGCGGACTGAACGGTCAACGCCTTCACCAAGTGTGACCGACCACGACATGCTGACACCAATTTCAGCATCCCAAGTCACCAAGCCCACAGAAGGTGAAAGCACCTGCTTGGGGGAAACTGGAACCACGAGCGTACCGTTGAGTCCATCGTCGATGCTGCCGTCAGGTGAGAAGAGGCGCCAAGAGACAACTTGGTCGCCTTCTTCCAACATGGGGACGGTGACGGCGACCTCACCCGCTGCGTCCACGGCTAACGAGAGCAGAGAACTCGTGTAGGTGGTTTGGGTGGTGCTGCATTCGAGCGCCACCGATCCTTCGATGTCGCCATGGTTGCGCACCAGCATGGAGAAGCGAGCGCTGTCCCCTACATGCCAAGGCCCGTCAAGAACACCAGGGGTCGAGGAACCCGCGGCTTCGAACACAGCCGAAACAAGGTCAAACACGACCGTTACGGGGCTGTTGGAGGCAACTGATAGGCGCATGCCAGACGCATTGCAGACCAAGTCATCTGGTCGCGCTTGGGTGGTGAATTGGAGCGTGGAAGAGGTGCTTATCGCCACATCGAGCGATTGATTGAGAGCGGTTGTTAGCCCGAAGGTGCAGGTGATTTGGCCCGAAAAGGAACTGCTCCCATTGTTTGTGACTGAAAGGTTCCAATCAAGGACATCACCAGCAACATAATCCTCGGTAGCAAGCAGAAGTTGCAAATCAAGTTCTGGGAGGGGCGGCGGTGCGATGGTTAACTGGAAGGAACGGGATTCATCGGATTGGTCGGCGTCCCCGCTGTTGTTCAGAGCCACGGTCAATTCGGTCGCCCCTTCTGCCATGCTGATGGAAGAGTTCCACTGCACGAGCGTGCTCGACATCCCATCGACCGCAATTCCGGTGATGTTGACCGACTCATTGTATGCTCCTGCGGTCAATTGAATCGTCATCGATCCCGACCAAGGGTAATCACCGTTGTTGAGGACTGGAATAAGCAACCCCAAACGATCACCATCGCTCACGCTAATGTTGCCTGTTTCATTGCCTGTGCCATCAAGGCTGGTGAAGCTCATCGATCCGCTGGTGGCGAGACCGATGCTTAACGGGACCAAACGCTGAATGGTTCTGTTGAACGAGACGACGTTTGTGCTGCTTTCTTGCCCAACATCCCCCGATAGCGTAGTTTCAATGATGGAATAGCCAAACGGAAGGACATCAAACATCACAGTGAATGTTTCTGTGCCGCTTACGCCTATGGTTTTCGATTCATTCGAAGAGGCCAAAACCGACCCGCCAATTGTTTTCAGAGTTGAATGAGCGGTCACCTCAGCGCTAAGGCCACCTTGCTCCACGACGTCAAAGAAATAATTCACGGTGTTCGAATCTGTCTGTTCCGCCATACTCAACGAAATCGAAGCGACATCGATTGTTGCCGAACCACCGGAAGCGGCGACCTGTGGTCCGAAAAGACTCAACAAAAGGATTGCGAATAGGCCAACCGCTGTCGTCCAATCGCTCTTCTTCGCCCCCCTCATAGATGCGGCTTGTCAAGGGGGTTCTTCACCTTCACGCCAAAAGAGGTCGCTACGCAGTGTTTATTCAAGGTTGGAAGGTGGGGGGACACTGTATGACCCCCGATGAGTTGCTCGGTGTGACCCCCGCCTTGTTGGCGAAGTCCATTTTACATCGTCGCGAACGGCTTGCTGAGGTCATACCAGAACAACTTGATGCTCGTCAAGAGGAACTGGTCAACGCTGAACCCTTGGCTCGTGCAGCCAAGGAAAAGCGAGACGACATCAACGGCAAAGTAGCGAGCCTAAAGCGAGAACGTTCGGAAGCCCAAACAAAAGCACGAGTTTTGTTCAAGCGAGCCGGAGAATTACGAGATCAACTCCAAGCATCAGGTGGCATTAAGGACCCAAATCCAAAATGGGCCAAGGAAAAACTTGATGAGAAATTAGCCAGCATTGAAACGGAACTCGAAACGAACGCTGGCAATCACAAAACGGAACAAAAGTACATTCAAGAAATGAAAAACCTGATCCGTCAGCACGACGAATGGGTTGCTGAACGAAGTTCAAGTCAAGAGGGGCTTGCGGAAATGGATGCTTCGTTCAAGGAAGCAAAGGCGCTTTTGGAAAAGGCGCAAAAGGCTCACGATGCCATCCTTGAATTTGCCAATGAAAACGAATACTTTCACAACACGTATGTGGAACATGAAGCTCATCGACGCCGAGCAGACGGTCGTACCAAACGACTTGCTGAAGCGCTTGACAGCAGCCAACGCGGCATTGAGCACTGGCAGAAGATCATTGACGGTGGACTTGACCGCTTGCTTGAAAAAGCAAAAACGGTGAGGGAAGGCGGTCGTTCCAGCACGGTACGAAACCGAAAGACTTCCAAGAAAGAACCCCAAAAGCCGTCGAACAAAACCAAGAAAGCAGCGAAATCTAAAGCGCCAACACCAGAAATCGGAGGTGAAGAAGAGTGAGCGATGAGTGCAAAGTAACCGGGTTCACACCTCAACAGATGGCTCGCTGGCCTCATGTTCACAAGCATTTGACTGGAACGCTTGAATTGCCCAGCATTGAATCCATCAGCGAAGAGGTCATCCTCAACCTCGGTGAAGGTATTGAAGCCATGCTCAAGACAGAAGGGCCAACGCCAAAGCAACTCAAGGCCCGAGCGGGTTTGTTTCAACACCTCAAGCGCACGCTTGAGCGACGGTTCAAAAACGCCACACTTCAGCAATTCGGCTCGTCTCAATCTGGGCTCACCCTGCAAGCGGGTGATTTGGATTTGTGCTTGCAGTTCAAGGGCGATGTTCCAGCAAAAACCCTACGGCAAGTCAATCGCCTTCTCAAGCAACATGACATGGAAGACATTGTCATGCTGCCAAGAGCGAAGGTCCCAATCATCAAGTTCAAAGACGAACGGACAAAAATCCCTGTTGACATCTCAATCAACAACACCTTAGCGTTGCACAACACGGAACTGTTGAAGCGATATTCGACCTGTGATGATCGCATTCGAACCCTCATTCTTGCCGTGAAGCATTGGGCTTTGCGACGGGATGTCTGTGATGCCGCATCTGGTACATTTTCCTCCTATGCTTGGACCTTGTTGGCTGTCCAGTCCATGCAACGAACCAACCCTCCAGTCGCACCCATACTCCAGGCTGGAAAAGAGCGAACTATGGTTGAAGTTGAAGGCCAGACATACGACTTGACGATGGGCGAAGTGGACACGCTGGTCATGGATCCAAAGAACAACCAAAGCATAGGGGAACTATTTGTTGAATTTATCTTCCAATACGCTGCATCATGGCCCTTCAAAGACAATGTTGTATCCGTGCGCACCGGTGATTTGGTCACTCGGAAATCAAAAGGCTGGAAGTACGCCACTCCAAGAGCAGAAAAAGCAATTTTGATGGAAAAGAAAACTCGATTAGGTTTGCATTCACTCCCCATCGAGGATCCGTTCGACCTCAATCACGACCTCAGCCGAGTGTTGCGACCTGCTGGTGCTTTGGATGTTCAAGAAGAACTGCTCAAAACATGCATGGCAATGGCCAGCGGTGAGCGTTGGGAAACCATTGTTGATGCCAAACACCCGGACCGTTTCGTGCCCGTTGAGGAATTCGATTTGTTCGCCGACCTCAGGACCCAGTCTGCCGTCGAGGTGGCGGGGCTTGTCAAGGAGAACACAACGGCCATCGAAGCGCTTGATGAGCGCATGACGGCGCTGACTGAAGAACGACAGCACAACATCAAGATGTCTCGCACCCTTCGAGGAACCATTGAGGAAACCTCAGACTTGCGCAATGAATTGCGCACCATTGTGCGAACACTTCGACCCCGCTCTGAAAAGATGGATGAACTGCAAAAGCAGCGCGATGAAATCAACAAGCGGGTCGGCTTGCCCCTTTACAGAATCAACGAACTCCTTTCGGATGTCTACTTGCAGTTGACCGGTGAAATCGACTTGTTCCAAGTGCCGTCCTTGCGCAGGGAAGAAGATCAGTTCGCTTGGTTCTTCGAACTGCAAGCCATGCATGAAGAAGCAACTAAGGCTCAAGATGCACATCAGGCTTTCATCGCTCTCTTGAAGGAACAGAAAGCAGCAGTTCGCTCGCTCAAAGAAAATGAAAAAGAGCAGCAAAAGCACAAGACAGAGTTGCTTGAATCAGAGCCAATGCTCAAGGATTTAGATTTGAACTTCAGCGATGCAATGCAGTTTGACAAAAAGGCTCACAAGTTGATGAAGGTCATCGACCAACGCCGTCAGGAATTGCGACGCTTGCGAAGAGAAAAGGGTCGCTTAGACGCATGGGTGCGAATCAGTTCAAACCCCTCTCCTCACAAAGGCAATCACCGAGGTCAAAAAGGCGGCGGTAAAAAGCGAACTAAGTCGGGTTCAGCGGATTGGAAACCACGCAACAACGGACCACGCCCAGAAGAAGTGCAAGCTCGTGCTGCGTCAGGTGAAACGTTCTCGCTCAGCGACCTGGACATCTTGCTCAACAGCGGTGGATTCAACTCGGTGACCCAAAAGAAACCCACAGCAAAATCCTCCCGCCGTCAGGAACGCAAAAAGAAAGCCAACGCTAGGGGCTTAACCGCTCACCGTGGGGAACGTTCTCAGTCGAAAAAAGGTCAAAAGGATTGATCACAATGGTTGACATCCAATGGATTTTGGGTGTCGAACCAAGTAAATTACCACCCGAGTGGCGGCAAGCCGTACAAGACCTGTTTCTGCAAGAAACTGGAGAAGCATACGCTGATGTTTCGGTTTCGTCTTTGCCCATTCCCGCATGGGAGGGCAACATGCTGCTGGTTGACATGAGCCTCTATCCTGATCCACTTGCCCTCAAAGGACTGCTTTGGTCGTTGCCTTTTTTGGATCATGGGGTTCGAATTGCGGCTTTTGCCATCCGCAGCGATTTACAGGGCAACGGGTGGGGTTCAAAGGCTTGGAACCACTTGATGGCTGCTGCACTTGCGGAACAAAAAGAATTTGTCCAACTGGAAGTGAAAGCGGCAAACATAAGGGCTCAACAATTCTATAGGGAGAGGGGCTTAGAGGTTAAATCCCACCTTGAAAACTATTACCAATCGGGACTTGGATACATGATGAAAGGACCAATCTCCCAAATCCACCCATCACGGTAACGCCGTTGCAAGGTGAAAGGTTAAGCGGCCCCTTCAGCATCCTATGGTTGTGGAACAACGGGTGTTGGACGGGCTCATCGCCAGCAACGGCGTGCTTCAGGCGGCCCTGCTCGACCGCGACGGCTTTGTGACCTTTACCGCTCCTCGCCACGATGATACGGTGAACCAACTCGCACAAGCCGTTGGTCCATTGGACGCTGCACAAACCTCTCGTGTGACCCTACAAGGGGAACATGCCTGCGTGATGGCTCATCGCTTGAAGGGTCAGAGGGTGCTCGTTCTCAAGTGCCAAGTCGGATCCAATTTGGGCGAAATCAGGGCTGCTTTCGACCAATCAATCGCTTCACTCGATGCGTTGGTTGTCTGAATCAAGAGCCTGTAAAACTCGCTGTTCCTGCTGCAAAGAACCATCGCTTCACCCCGTTGGCATCATCGCTTCCCAGTGAAGGGATTAAATGGGGGTGCAAGGTCGCCAAACCGGTGAGAAGATGGGAGTCTTCCACTGAACAGGTGCGATAGAGAATGACCGAATTCAAAACTCAACTCGAAGAGCGACGCAAACTGGTAGACGGCAAAGCCACCAGTTACCGAACAATCCGTGACGAATGGAACGATAAATCGAAGACGTTCACCGGAAATCGCAACGATTTGAATGCTGAAGTTCGAGAACTCATCGTGCAAGTGCGCGAACAACGTGAAATCCGAGAGCAAATGAACGAAATCGTTCGTGAAAAGAAATCCGCTCGCCAAGAAGCAAACACTCAAGTTCGTGCCGCCAAGGAACTTCTTGAAGCAGCAAAGGGCCCACAAGCCGCTCCTGCTCCTGTTGAACCTGGCCAACGACGTGGACGCCGTGAAAAGCCACCAGAAACAATTCACACCCTTCGCCGTGAACTCAGCCGCCTCGAAAACGAATTCGAGCGTGGACGCCACACTGGAAACAACGAAACCAAGGTCATGAAGCGCATGAAGGAAATCAGCGCTAAGGTCAAGAAGATGAAGACCAGTGAAGATGGCAACACAGAACTCAAGGCTGCACGGGAAATGCTCGCAACCGCAATGGAAGCGCAAGAGTCGGCTCACGAAGAAGTGACCACAGCAGCCCAAGCCGCACAAGAAGCTCACGATTTGATGCTTCAGTGGAACAAGGAAGTCGACCGCCAACGCGACAAGGCTGAATCCGCACACAGAGAACTCCGCAAGTCAAAGAAGGAAGCCGACAAGTCTCACCACTTGTACATCGTTTCCTTGCGCTGCTTGCACTCCATCCAAGACATGCTCCGTGCTATGCGCGGTGCAAGTGCAGGTGCAGGACAACGTCCGTCGGCCCGTGTTGAAGTGCAAGATCTGATGAGCAAGTTGATGTCAGGGGAAACGCTTTCCACTGACGAGTTGATGCAACTCCAACGATTTGACTGAACATCGCTCTGCGATGAGATGAAAGACCCCCCCGACCACAGGGAAGAATACCGAGGGACTCTCTATGCTATCGAAAGATGAAATTGCAGCCATCGTTGATGATTACGACCGAATGAAACTCCGCATTGGGATGACCGCATCCCACTCTGCATTGGACATTTGTGACGGGGCAATCGAAGAAGGATTCCCAACCGTTGCCTACTGCAAAGAAGGCCGCCACAGGACCTATGCGAATTACTTCAAAGCCCACAGAAGCAGTTCTGGACGGGTCACTCGAGGCATGGTCGACAAAGCGATTGTCATGCCATCGTTCAACGACGTGATGCAACCGGAGATGCAAGCAGAAATGCGCAAGCGAAATGTCGTTTACATCCCAAACCGTTCCTTCACCTCGTATTCCTCGATCGCTGATGTTGAAGACACGTTCAAGGTTCCATTGTTTGGTTCCAGAAACATGCTGCGTATGGAAGAGCGTACTGAAGACCAAGACTACTACTGGATCCTCGACAAGGCAGGCCTGCCCTACCCTGAAGCCATCGCTGACCCGCAGGACATCGATTGCCTGGTCATCGTCAAGTTGCACCACGCCCAGAAAAAACTGGAACGCGGTTTCTTCACCTGTGCCTCCTACGAGGAATACCTTGAGAAGTCCAAAACACTGCTCGCAGAAGGCGTGATTGACCAAGCCTCCCTCGAAGGTGCTCGCATCGAACGCTATGTCATTGGCCCCGTGTTCAACCTCAATTTCTTCTACAGCCCGCTTGCTGAAGAAGGCGAGAAGTTGGAACTGCTCGGCGTTGATTGGCGCTTCGAATCTTCACTCGACGGTCATGTTCGCTTGCCAGCACCTCAGCAAATGACCATGCCAGCTCACCAACAAATTCCAGAGATGACCGTGGTCGGGCACAACACCGCCACCATCCGAGAATCATTGCTTGAGAAGGCATTCGAACTTGGTGAGAAATTCATCACCGCCAGCAAGGAACACTACGACCCGGGGATCATTGGGCCGTTTTGTCTACAAACCTGCATTGACAAGGACATGAATTACTACATCTACGATGTCGCACCTCGTTTGGGTGGCGGCACGAACGTCCACGTCAGCGTTGGCCACCCCTATGGAAACGCTACATGGCGCAAGCCAATGAGCAGTGGGCGAAGAATCGCAATGGAATTGCGCATGGCTGCTGAGCAAGATCGATTGCTCGAAGTTCTCACGTGAAACGTTTGGACCTAGGTCGTATCATTAGCCGCTAACAAAGGC
>DUKM01000142.1 GCA_013329255.1 Candidatus Poseidoniaceae archaeon
CTTGTGAGCGATGGTGGAGCGTCAATCGTTGATTTTGATAATAAGGCCTTCAAGCCTATTCCTCAATCTGGAATTGACCTTGCCGTCTCAGCGATGAGCACCGGCGTAATGTACCGCTATCAACCAAAGCAAAATGAGCTATCCATCACTGCAAAATTAGAACGCAGTTTCTCCCAATACATGGGCGTAAAACATACAGTCGGAACGAACTCATGTGGCTCTGCAATGTTTATTGCACTCAATGTGGTTGGTGTTCAACCCGGTGACAAAATCCTCACCAATGCATTTACTTTTCATGCAGTTCCATCTGTGATTCATCATGCCTGCGCAGTTCCAGTTTTGGTTGAAAGCAATCGAGAATGGGCCATGGATGCTGAAGATCTTGACAAAAAGGCAACTGAAAGCGGAGCAAAGGTGCTGTTGATGTCCTACATGCGAGGCCACGTCCCTGATATGGACGCGGTCATGGAGGTTGTCAAGAAACACAACCTGGTGCTCATCGAGGATTGTGCTCACGCTTATTCCACATTATGGGATGGTCAACTGCTCGGAACCTTTGGTGAAATCGCATGCTTCTCGACCCAATCGTCGAAAGGAATGAGTGCAGGTGAAGGCGGACTTTACATCACCAATAACGATGAATTCGCTGCAAAAGCTGTTCTTTATGCCGGCTCATATGAGCGATTATGGGCGAAGCATTTCGATTTAGATCCCGAGATCATGAATCGTTTGCAAAACCAGATCCCCGGTTATTCAATGCGAATGCAAGAAGTTACCGCAGCGATGTTAACACCTCAAATCGAACGATTGGAACACATCAAGAAGACACACACTGAGAACTGGAATGTACTTCACAGCCTCATCGATAACCACCCCAATATCGAAATCCCAATGCCATTGCCACAAGTGGAAAGTTTCTGCGATACCATGCAATTCCACTTGAACGATCTTTCCAGAGAGAAGGCGGACCAGTTCATTCATCTGATGAAGTCGGAAGGCATTCCCATGCAAATCTTCGGTGTGAAGCGCAACGCTCGTGATTACCGCCAATGGGAATACATCGAAGCGCACAAACAAGAATTGGGCGAAACGATTGCCAACATTGAATTTGCTTGCGACTTATCGCTTCAACCTCACTTGACGAAGGAGAACATGCATACAATCGCACAAGTGTTCCATGAAGTGTTGGCGTACGTCAATGCACAGTAATCGCACTGAGCGTTGCCGCCACCATCTGGTTGGTAGGCGAAAGGAAGTCAACGGTTGAACGATTCCAGCGTCAAAATCCTCTTTTTCAGCTCGCTGGAGGAGGGAACACCTTAGTTCAAGATGGCTCCGCCAAGGTATGGTGCGTCGGACCCTTGCCGAACGGTTCGCCGATTTAGATACGCCAGACGAACGCACCGATGAAGAGGAAATTTGGGGTGTCGTTCGGGCTGTGTTGAACATTGCACGGGTTGTGGTGTTCCTCAGTATTATTCTGGTCTCGGAAATGCTGGAAGAATATTTCTTCAATGGACTAAGCGTTGCTATTTGGTCGTTGATTATCGGCATTCCGTTGTTCTTTGCGATCTCTGTGTCCATTTTACTTGGCGATTCTTGGTTCCCAAAAACTGAGGATGAAGACACCGCTGTGCTTCGACCAATACGACGGCGAGATTAATCTTCTGAGGCACTCAAACCAGCCATGTCGCCGGTTTGAATGGTCCACTGACTGGCGTAAACGCCACCTGCTGCGACCAATGAGTCGTGAGTGCCACGCTCGACAACCGCACCGTCAACCATTGAGAGGATTTCTTTGGCGTTCCGGATGGTGGAGAGGCGGTGTGCTACAGCGATGGTTGCACGATCTGAACCACTTGCGATGAGGTTCTCTTGGATCCTGCGTTCGGTTTCTGCATCAAGAGCGCTCGATGCTTCGTCGAGAATGAGGAGGCTTGGTTGCTTCAATAAAGCACGTGCCAATGAAACTCGAGCGCGTTGTCCGCCGCTCAATTTAGCACCACGGTCGCCGACCATGGTGTCGAGTTTGTCTTCCAAATCTTGAATGAAATCCCAGGCCCCTGCAAGTTTCAATGCAACGAGAAGCTCTTCTTCAGTGGCTTCTTGGTTGTACTTGACGTTGTCACGAACCGTACCGTAGAAGAGGAACGGTTCTTGTGAAACAAATCCAATCTTGTCCCGCACGGAATCCAAGGTGTAGTCGTTGATGCTCTTACCGTTGATCAGCACGTCGCCGCTGTCTGGAACATAATAGCGCATCAGCAACTTGAGGATGGTGGTTTTTCCTGCACCAGTATGGCCCATCACGCCGAGGAAATCACCTCCATTGGCAACAAAGGAAATCCCGCTCAGCACCTTGATTGTGGTGTTTGGATAAGTGAAGTGAACATCTCGAAACTCGACGGAGGTGATGCCTTCTTCCAAATCGACGGCATCATCGGCATCGGTGATGGTGGGTTCTAAGTCAATAGCTGCGAACACGCGGCGAGCAGCTGCTTCGCCCCGTTGGAGTTGGTTGATGAGAATACCAAAGATGAACATCGGCATCGTCATTCGAGTGCTGATGAGTAAGAACGTCACAAGTTGGCCGGTTGAAATTTC
>DUKM01000131.1:0-2364 GCA_013329255.1 Candidatus Poseidoniaceae archaeon
TAGCATTTGAGCTCAATTCAAGCAATGGTTCAGGAGATTACATCATTCAAATGTACATTGGGGACGCTGGAAACCTCATTGGATACACGCAGTGGAATTTTACCATCTACGGCGATGACGACAGCGATGAAGTCAGCGACCAAATCGATAATTGTCCAAATGTAAATAATCCAACTCAGTTCGATCTCGACAACGATGGAATCGGGGATGCATGCGACCTTGATCTTGATGGAGACGGTGTGGCAAATCAAAACGATGCCTTCCCGAACAATGGGAATGAATCTGTCGATACCGATGGTGATGCTGTCGGCGACAATTCAGATACTGATGATGACGGTGATGGAATGGCTGACTCTGACGATGCCTTTCCACTCGACCCAGCAGAGCAGGCCGACTTGGACGGCGATGGCGTGGGCGACAACCTCGATGCCGATGATGATGCTGATGGAATCACTGACGTGACGGACAATTGCCCACTCGTATCCAACACAAACCAAGCTGATGACGACAACGATGGCGTTGGAACGGCTTGTGACGGCATGGAATTAGGCGTTGATGAGAATGGAACAATTACCGATGGTGGTGACCCAATTCCGTCCATTGGCATGACCGGTACCTTTGCTGCATTGTCTGCAGGTCTCTTCTTCGCCATTCGTCGTGAAGACGAAGAATAGGCTCATGTACGGCCTCCATTTGTTGGGAAGGCATGGACGTTGTTGAATCAATGATCGAGGCAGCGCAACGCCTCTCAGCGATCTGTGATGCAGCCGTTCCAGTGCTTGAGAAAAAATCGAGCGTTGAACACGCGACGAATCCTCTGAATTACGCCTGGCCTCATCATGTGCAATACCTCGAGAAGTGGGGCGGCCTTGGCGCTACAACGCTGCTGCTCGGCATGAATCCCGGACCGTGGGGCATGGCGCAAACTGGCGTACCGTTTGGCGCCACTGGAGTCGCTCGTGACTTCTTAGAAATTGAAGCGAGAAACCTTGAGACACCTGCGAACGCTCACCCAAAACGACCCATCGAAGGCATGGCGCTTGAACGCCAAGAAGTATCAGGCACTCGAATTTGGAACTTGATGGAAGACCATTATGGATCTGCAAAATCCACCTTTGAGCACCTGTTCGTGGTCAACCATTGTCCGTTGTTGTTGTTGGGTGAACGAGGACAAAACATCACGCCCAACAACGTGCCTGCTGCGGTGATTGCTCCCGTGCTCGAAGCGTGCGATGAGCACCTGAGGGAAGTGGTTGACATTCTTGGTATCACCCATATCGTAGGGATTGGAAAATATGCAGAACAACGAGCGAGAAAGGCACTCAATGCTTCTAAGACCGGGGCTGGAACAAGCCCTTCGGGGCGTGAAATATGCATCGATACATGTTGGCACCCAAGCCCTGCAAGCCCTTTAGCTAACAAAAATAACGGGGCTGATTGGCGAGCAAATGTCATCGCATGCCTGAAACGAAATGAGAAATAATGCTCATTCAAAACCGGCGAACCCTTCAAGTGCTTAATGCTACACTAACTGTTCATGGCAGAACTGCAAATGGCTTGGGAACGACAACCCGACGACCGACAATGGAAACAACCTGAAGGCGACGACCCTCGCACACTCTACCAAATGCTCATGACGAGCGTTGAACGATTTGGACCAAGTGATTGCTTTGGTTACATTCCTGAAAAGGACATGCCTCGAACCCACATCTCTTACGATGAATTTGGCAACCTCTCAACCGCTGTTGGCCAGCGCCTTGCTGATCTTGGCGTTTCAACCGGTGACCGTGTTGCTTTGATCCTTGACAACAGCGTGGAATGGGCCTCTCTCGCCTATGGAGCAAACGCCATTGGCGCAGCCTACACCGCCATGTACACCCACCAGCACGGTGCTGAATGGGCATACATCCTCGGTGATTCCACCCCTACGCTCCTCGCTGTAGCAAACACCGCAGTGCTTGACAAACTCGTTGAAAACCTCCCCAAGGAAGCAAGCGCCTGGCCAAGTGCTGGAATCTTGTTGATGGGTGAAGAACCTGCAAATGAACTGCCTCCAGAAGGCATTGTGGTCCACGGATGGACCGAGTTTGTGGCTGCTGGTCGTGCATCAGAAAACTCGTTCGATATCGCAGATGATCCATTTGCTCTCAACACCCTCATTTACACCTCTGGCACAACTGGAAACCCAAAGGGTGTCATGCTCAGCAACTGGAACACGCTGTCCAACATTTTGTGCGTTCAGTCCGCATTCAAAGTTTATGTCGGCGATAAGAACGCTGCATTCCTTCCTTGGGCTCACTCCTTCGGAAGCACCTTTGATTTGCACTGGATGATTCGGTGTGGTGTCCACATCAACTTGATTTC
>DUKM01000131.1:2734-5358 GCA_013329255.1 Candidatus Poseidoniaceae archaeon
GCTGTTCCTCGCGTTTGGAACAAGTTCTACGACCGAGTCAACAGTCAATTTGCATCCTCCCCAGTGAAGCGGTTCCTCTCTGGAAAAGCTCGAAAGCATGCCTCGAAGCGCATCGCTAAAGCTGGCGTTGAATGCGATGCAGTCCCAGCACAAGGAATGCTCGATAAATTCTATGACAAGGTGATTTGGTCGAAGGTTCGTGCCCGATTTGGAGGCAACATTCGCTTCTGTATGTCTGGTGCCGCTGCGCTTTCACCCGATGTTGCTGAATTTATTCAGATGGTTGGATTCAGTTGCTATGAAGGCTACGGACTCACCGAAACCTCACCTTTGGTATCTGCCAACGGATGGGCAGGACCTGGCACCTCCAAGTTGCGCTGTGTTGGCCGCGTCGCCAACGGCGTCAAAGTGACCATCGACACCAGCGCCTGGGACGACCCAGAACGACCTGATGAAGGTGAAATCATCGTCCACGGTCCAAACGTCATGATGGGCTACTGGAACAACGAAAAGGCCACCAACGAAGTCATCATCGAACCCGGTGTCTTCCGAACGGGTGACCTTGGAAAACTCGACGGCGACTTCTTGGCCATCACTGGCCGAGTCAAGAGCCAGTTCAAACTTGAGAATGGGAAATACGTTTCACCGGCTCCACTTGAAGAGAACGTCAAACTTTCACCGTTTGTGGAACAATGCGTGCTCGATGGGCGAAACATGCTCCGAACCTACTTGATCGTTCATCCAAACATGCACAGCCTCAAGCCTGCGCTGAAGGCTGCTGGCGTTGACACCTCTGGCAGCGATGCAGACATCTGCGCCCGTGCAGATACCAACGCTTGGTTGCTCAATGAATTGAAGTCAAACAGCATGAAGGCGCCAACATGGAAGGGATACGAAGTTGCGGCAACCCTCATCTTGGATCCTGTTGAATGGACAACCGATAACGATATGTTGACACCTTCGATGAAGGTCAAGTTGCGAAACTTACAATCACATCACGAAGAAGCGATTAACGCCATTTGAGCGTTCCTTTCCGGTAAAGCCTCACATGAGGCTGAAGTGAGTCGATATCGCGCCAAGGTGTTGATTATTTCGCAGAAAAGAAGAAAACCGGCGATTAGTATATAACCCGCCGCGTGAACTTTGCAGTGATGATTGCAACCGAGAACAACAACCTCTCATCGGTCAGCATTGATTTATCTAAGCCGCGAAAAGCGCCGCCATTGTTGCCAAAAATCATGCAAAAGCCGCTTGGCGTTGGTTTTACCGTTGGACTCATTGTTGGGGTCCTCAACACGGTTGTTCTCGGAATTCCATTGTTGCTCACTGCTCCAGGAGGCGTGCTCCTTGGGTTGGTCGTGTGCGTCATCGGTTCACCGAACATGCGCAATGAATTGACAGAGCGCAAGCAACTTGAGCACGATTACAAGCAAGGACTGCTCGAGCGAAAAGGTCGTTCAGGTGTATTCACGCAGTTTGATTGAACCTATTCTTCTTCGCCAACTTTGCGATCAAAATCCCACAGGCTGAGGCTTGAGCCTTCAACCTCTTGATGCCCGCAATGCACGATGAAGGGGGAACGGCGCAGTGCCTTATTCATCACGTGGGCCCGCACTTCAAGCCCTTCCGTTTGCATGGCTTGGACAAGTTGCCGCGTTGTGGCTGGTCCGTTTGTACGGAGCCATCCAACGATCCAATCGGCCTCTTTGAGCGTCCTTTGCCGCTCAGGCGTCCATCGTTTCCGCCCCATGAGGAACCCTTTTCGGCCAAGGTGAATAAACCACTCCAAGGTAAAATCTACGCCAATAGTGGGCCACGGTGTTTATGAAGGGTGCACAGGGGCGCATAAACGGGGAGAAGATGGCACGGGAACTCATCAACATCGAAGGCGTTGACCGAAGCTTCGGTCCAGTCGATGTATTGGTTGACATCAACCTCCTTGTCCAAGACGGGGACCGCATTGGTATTGTTGGCCACAACGGGGCCGGAAAAACAACCCTCCTCAACACCATCAGTGAGCAATCACAAGACGTTGGTGAAATTCAATTCGCACCCGGCATCCGCATCGCTTATCTGACTCAAATTCGAGACATCGACCCTGAATCGACCATTGAACAAGAACTTGGACGAAAAGGGCGTCAATTCCAAGAACTCGAAGAAGAGATTGCCGCCATTGAAGCGCAGATGATCGATCCTGCATTTTACGATGGTGACTGGGAAGGCGTCATGGAACGGTACAGCGAACTTCAGCAAACCCTTGGAGAAAGCGGTGGTGGAAACGTGGCCAACATCGCCAGCATTGCAAAAGCCGCACTCACTAAACTCGGCCTCGATAAGCACCCAATGGAAATGAAGGTGGCCAAACTTTCTGGCGGGGAAAAAGCCAAACTTGCTCTTGCTCGGCAACTTGTCGGACTTGCGGGCGTCGATGTGATGTTCTTGGACGAACCAACCAATCACTTGGACATTGAAACGACTGAATGGCTCGAGGCTTTTCTCAAGGATTTCAAGGGCGCACAACTCATCGTGTCTCACGACCGTTACTTCCTCGACCAAGTGTGCACTCGCATCGTTGAAGTCGACAACCTCAGAGCATGGCCTTGGAAGGGGAATTACAGTCAGTT
>DUKM01000131.1:5731-6994 GCA_013329255.1 Candidatus Poseidoniaceae archaeon
GTGGAAAAGAAAATTGCAGCAACCACTGGTGCGCTCAAGCAAATGAAGCGTGCGAACAAGTATGACAAATCGATTTCTGCAAAACAGAAAATGATCGAACGGATGCAAAAGGAACTCAAGACCCTCCGAGCCCGTGTTCCAAAGAAACGAAAGCCGCTGATCTTGCAACTCGAAGCCACCGACAAAGCGAGCATGGACGTGCTCCAAATGGACGGGGCTACAAAGGTCTTCGAAGGCCTCAACCGCCCACTGCTCAACAATCAAGATTTAGAAGTCCGAAAGGGTGACAGGATTGGAATTGTTGGCGGAAACGGACAAGGAAAAACCACCCTTCTAAAACTCATCAACGGTGATGAAAAATTGACGAGTGGAACCCGCGATTTAGCACCTGGTGCTGAGATTGGATACTTCCATCAAGACCACGGAACCCTCGACTTCAACTTGAACGCCGTCGAGCAGATTCAAAAGTTGCGACCTGATTTCAGTTACGGCGACATTCGTGCAGCGTTAGGCCGATTCCAATTCTCGGGCGAGCAAGTGACGACCAAACTGTCCCAACTCTCGGGCGGCGAAAGGGCTCGTGTTGCCCTTCTCAAGCTGTTGCTCGAAGAAAACAACCTCCTGCTCATGGATGAACCAACCAACCACTTGGACATGGATTCTAAAGACACGCTCGAAGAAGCACTCATCGGCTACGAAGGCTCCCTCATCACGGTCTCTCACGACCGTTGGTTCCTCGATCAAGTGGTCAACCGCATCTGGGAATTGCAAGATGGAATCGTCACCGTCTATTACGGCAATTACACCGATTACATTCGAGCCAAAAAGGGTCTACCGCCCTTGGCAGAGGACGAAGTCTCTCTCGTTTGACCGCCTTTTACCCGAGGGCTGATTTGATGAACCAACAGCCCGTGGCATCGGCATGGCCGATGAAGACCCCGTGTTTGAAACGACGACAGGCCCTGTCCGTGTCATCACTGCAGCCTCGCTGTTTGACGGCCACGACGCCGCCATCAACGTCATGCGACGTTTGATTCAATCCTCAGGCGCTGAAGTGATTCACTTGGGCCACGACCAGTCGGCAAAGGCCGTGGTCGATTGTGCGGTTCAAGAAGACGCACACGCCGTTGCTCTAACTTCGTATCAAGGCGGTCACGTCGAGTACTTCTCCTACATTCGTGAATTGCTTGATGAGGCTGGTTGCGAGCATGTACGCATCTTTGGCGGCGGTGGAGGGACCATCACGCCACCCGAGATTCGAAC
>DUKM01000135.1:0-2331 GCA_013329255.1 Candidatus Poseidoniaceae archaeon
GTTTGCGCGAGTTAACACCGTTTCGTAGGTTTGCGTGGAATTGATGACATCGCCTCGCAACAAGCGAAGGAACACATCACCTGCTTCCATGAAAATTTGGCCTCGCAGTGCAGGCCAAGCAGCCTCTTCCACAGCGTTTCTTGGAACGATGCCGTATGGGCGAGCCATGAATTCAAAGCGACCTGCTGAAAATCCGACGTGCAACCTTCGCTGCTCATTTGGGTTGAGTCCGTGGAGTTGGAGGGTGTTTGCGATTCGCTCTGCTTGAGCAATTGGACCACCGGACGCTAAGATGGACACAACTGCGCTGCCGATTTCGATGCTCGATGTTCTTCGGAACGATTCCATGGCCAGTTGAGGGAAGTCCGTGCACAACCCGACTTCACCCTGCCAATGAGGGACTACAGGTCGAGCGTTGCTCTTTTGGGTCTCGGTTGAAAGGTGAGCCTGAGCGATCCACCCAACACCAAAGCCGAGGCGGTCGGCGCACTCGAGTTGTTGGAAGTAATTGGTGAACATTTGATTCTCAGTTGGCACTTGACCCGCAGCGTCGGGGGTCTGGCTGATTGAGAAAAAGATGTCATGGTCCATAGGTGGCACTGGCTGTTCCAGTCGAAACCACATCATAACGAGTGTGGCGGAATTACCTGATGAATGTCGTTTAAGATTCAGCGTTTTTCGTTGGAGGGATTGAAGTTTGTTAACGCCTCAATGCGCTCTCGCACGGCGATTGGCGTCGGTAAACCAGCGTTGATGAAGGCGTGAAGGCAATCCGACAGTTGGAGCATCGCCGTTTCATAGTCCTCTTCGATTTCAGCGATGTCCGCCAAGCCCCACCGAGCGACGAGTTGTCCCGAGAGATCTTCTAGGACAACCGCCAGTTCAAGCGACTGGGTGTACAAATCCTTTGCAGCATCAAACTGCCCCAAAGTTGCTTGACTGTGACCCATGTCAGCCATGGCTTCCATTTGACCTTCTTCGTCCTTCATCTTCATCAGCAATTCGATGCGCCTCGACCCGTGAACCAAGGCGGTTTCGTGGTTGTGTTGTTTCTTGGCGAGTGCTTCTAGCAGGGCCAATCCGTAAACAATCCCATTTTCATCCTTGATCGCCTCTCGCAGGCGCACTGAACGGCTGGCAAACATTTGTGCTTCCTCGTAGGCTTCATTGGCCAGGTGGAGCAGCGCTACGTGGTGTGCCATGGCTGCAGCAAGCGATTCAGCACCCACCATTGTCTCAGCATGAGCGGTTAATTCAGCAAGTTTTTCGATCGGAGCCTCTTCGATTTTGAGTTGTTCAAAGGTTGCCCAACCAGATTCAATTTCATCTGCTGCGTTTGTCTTGGCATGAGCGAGCAACTGTTCTGCAAGCGCTTCGTCTTCCAATTCCAAAGCGAGGGGAATAAGCCGGAGGGCGAGGGGGGTGTTGATGTCCTCCATCGCTCCCCCATTGGTCAGCATGTCCAAGATTCGGCGTGCTTGTTCCGCGGTTACCTCGCCGTCCATGGTTGACGGCTGTGGCCTCGCGTCAAGAACATATCTCCCGAGGGATTCTGCCGATGAACCTTCATACGCAAGACCGGCCAGCGTCAAGTATGGGTCGGTATGATGGGTACTTGCAAGGGCTAAGTCTTGCAGCCATTCTCATTCTTGCCCCGTTGGCGTTGCAGACCCTGCTTGTTGGTGATGAAGCACAGATCGTTTACGTGGCTGTGCCTGTAGAAGTCGAAAATGAAAGCCTCTCTACGAACACCTCTGGCGGTGAAGAAGCCCGCGCTCCGGAACTCAATCGGTCGGAAGTAGCCCGCATTGCCACGTTCAACATCAAGGTCTTCGGCGAAACTAAGATGGGTAAACCAGAGGTGATTTCAGTGCTTGTCGAGACCGTGCTTCGCTATGACCTCGTGGCTGTACAAGAGATCAAGGACATCGACCAAACTGTTCCGTATGATTTTCTTGACGCCATCAACAACCAAAGCAACAACACATGGGCCATGCTGCTGAGCCCACGTTCCGGGCTTCAGGAAGACGATCGAACTTCCCAAGAACAGTATGCTTTCTATTACAATACCAGTGTCTTCGAACCAATTGGAAACGGCTCGCTGTACAACGACAGCGTTGACGACCATTTCCAGAGGGAACCTTTCCAAGCCAGATTTACCCTTCTCAACGCGACCGGAGCGTCAACAGAGTTTGATCTGAGCCTCATCACTGTGCATACCAAGCCGGCTGCTGCTATGGCGGAGATCAACGCCATGAATCAAGCGGCAACAGCCTATCTTGCGGACCATCCGGACGAGGAAGATTTGGTGCTGCTCGGTGATTTCAACGC
>DUKM01000135.1:2347-2468 GCA_013329255.1 Candidatus Poseidoniaceae archaeon
CGATGACCAATCCTCTCAAGAACAATATGCTTTTTACTACAATACTTCGGTATTCCAAGCGATTGGAAATGGTACTTTGCATAACGACAGTATTGACGACTCATTCCAAAGAGAACCATTC
>DUKM01000135.1:2740-5138 GCA_013329255.1 Candidatus Poseidoniaceae archaeon
ACCGTGGCACAGAGTTCCTGCGCCTATGATCGAATCTTAACCAATGGTGACCTGAGTGGGCGCTTAACAGCGAGTTGGGGCATCGATCGTGTGTTCGATGACAAGAATATCTCCGACCATTTCCCCGTTTGGTTTGACATCCGCAGATGATCAGATACTTCGCAAACGTCCGCCGTCAACAGCGAGGCTCACACCGCGAATTCCACCGGATGCTGGTAGGGCCAAAAAGGCGATTGCAGAAGCCGTTTCGAGCGGTTCAATCAACCGTTCAATCGGGACTTGATTCAACCAACCAGCTTGAACTTCATCCAGTGATTTCCCGGTCCGTTCTTGAATCGAGGCTGCTAGCGAGCCGAGCCGTCCAGTGTTGGTGAACCCCGGCAATACGTTGTTGATGGTGATCGAGGGTGGTAATTCTCGTGAAAGGGTCTTGGCCCATGAGGCCATTGCGCCTCGCAGTGTGTTGGACAACCCAATGTTTGGAATTGGCTCCTTGACAGAAGTGGAGATGATTTGGATGATGCGACCGTACCCTGCGGCTTCCATACCTGGCACAAGAAGTTGAGTCAGGGTGTGAGCGGCGTGCAAATGACGCTTGAAGGGTGCTTCAAAATCTTCGAGGGTGTTTGCGAGCAGCGGGCCTCCCGGCGGGCCTGCTGCGTTGTTGATCAGCACGTGAACGGCTCCTTGCTGTTCAAGCAGAGTGGAAATGGCTTCTCGAATGGCAGAACTGTCTTCGAGGTCGAGGCACAACTTGGTGTGTGTTCCATTGCCAAGTTGAGACAACTCATCGCACAATGCGTCCAGCGCCTCGCTGCTGCGTGCGCAGACGGTCACGTTGGCTCCAGCCTTTGCCATCATCTGCGCCGTCGCTCGGCCAATGCCTTTGCTGGCTCCGCATACAAGAGCATGCTTTCCTTGAAGGGCGGTTGCAGCGTAAGGAAAGTCATCGCCAAGGAGGTCCATGGCTGGGGCAATAGGTGCTTGATGATAGGTCTTGGGATGTCCATCAAAGCCAATCGAGAATCGCGGAGAGTTGGACAAGCCAGTCATCGCTTGCCACATCGATGATGGAATAGTGGTCGCCTGGAAGCCATAATTTCTGAACTTCGACACCCTTTGCCTTCATGACACGAGCGTAAGTTTCTGACTGTTCCTTAGGAACATCCTTGTCTTCTTCCCCGTGAACCAAGAGAATAGCAGCATCGGCTGGATTGTCAACGGGATTCAACCGTCGCCACTGATCGGGAGATGCTTCCGGTGTAGATCCCATCCATCGGCGCACAGCATCTCCATCATCGGAAAGTTTGGCGCGGTCAGCACTCACCAGATCTGTAATCGGGGCTTGGGCGATGGTTAACCATGGGCGGCGTTCTGCCTTTGCCGCCAGCATCAAGGCCAAATGACCACCAGCTGAATGGCCCATGACCATCGAGCGGGTGATGTCGATGCCCGGCAGCAACGCAAGCTGGCCCCATGCCCGAAGAACATCGGACAGCGTGTCCATCCAAACGCCTTCGTCCCCTTCGCTCCAGCCTTTGAATTCAATGTTCCATGCAGCGATTCCAGCTTCCGCAAGGTCATCGCCAATCGGTCTCATCAATTCACTCGTCCATTCAGTTTTCCAAAATCCACCGTGAATCAGCATAACGCACGGAACCCCTGCGTTGTTTTGGAACGGAGATGGGTCGTCGGGCATGTGAAGGTCGGCATGTTGCCATGCTTCAGCACCCCATTGCATCCGGTCAACGCCCATGAAGGACATTGGATGGGTCCGCTCTATCACCTTGCCTCTCTATCGGCAAGAGTTCAAGTGAGGCGTGTCGCTGGACCGCCCATGAGCAACCCTCTCGACATAGAATTTGAAGACATGAACGGTACGACCACGACACTGCGTAACATTGGCGGCGACTCGACTTCCACTTGGGTGGTTGTGAATGTGGCAAGCGCTTGTGGGTTCACGCGCCAATATGAGGGTCTCCAAACGCTTTCGACCCAAGACGGTGTCACTGTCGTTGGCTTTCCCTGCAACCAATTCGGCGCTCAAGAGCCCGGAACACACGAAGATATTTGCTCGTTCACTGACGCCAAGTTTAGCGTTACGTTCCCATTGATGGCCAAAACTGATGTCAAAGGCGACGAAGCAGCACCGCTCTTCAATGCACTTTCCACTGCAACTGATGCCGGTGGCCACACAGGCGATATCCGCTGGAACTTTGAAAAGTTCGTGATCAAGAGCGACGGTGCAGTTGCCCGTTTCGGCTCGAAAGATGAACCAGAAGACCTTCTGTGATTTTCACTCGCTGGCAAAAGCACCAGGTTGGTAGACCCAACGCTCTTTGCCACCACGGTCAAAATACGCTTTGACACGGGGATCGTTGGCGACAAAATCGTGGTA
>DUKM01000135.1:5534-9567 GCA_013329255.1 Candidatus Poseidoniaceae archaeon
CCGGTGAACGCCTTGACATCAGCCAATGTCATGTCTTTTGTTCCTACCAACCAGCCTGTCGGTGAAGCAGAAACTACGGTTTCAAGAGCCTTCAATCCGAGGTGAACTTTACCATCCTCGCCGAACAATGCCTTTCTTGCTGCGATTTTCTCGTCGAGATCTTCAATGTAAAAAGTCGTGGAGAAAGAGGAACGCCATTCGTCCATGACGTCCAGAAGCTCGTCCACCTTTGCTCGGACATAGAGGTCCTCTGGTTCAATGCCAGCAAGAGCGGCAGCGTATCGCATCAACGCATCCGATTCAGCAATGGTGCCTTGCGGGGTTTTCAAAATGGGCAAAAAGCCCCATGGAAGTTCACCATTCTTTTTCATGGTCAAGTATCCATCCCAATCGACGGTTGTGTTTTTCCACGGAACTTCTGAAATCTCTAAGCAGAAGCGAGTAGGTTCAGCGTATCCGGGCCCTTCGAAGTAAACGAGTTCGTGCATGCTCGTAGCATGCAGGTCCGGCTTTTGAACTCTTGGCGCTTCCAATCAGGGGCTGACCCTTCGCCGATCTCGAGGGAAGAGTACGGTTTCTCGAACGTTTTTAGCACCGGTGAGTTTCATCAGAATACGCTCAACACCGAGGCCCCAACCAGCGTGTGGTGGGACACCGTGGCGGAATCCTGCGACATAGAATTCAAACTCTTCTGGATCGAGGTCCATGTCCTTTAGGTTTTCAATTAAGACATCAATTCGATGTTCTCGCTGCCCGCCTGATGTCAATTCATCTCGGCCAAAGTTGAGGTCGAAGCCACGGCTGAGTTGCTTGCCAGTGCTGCCATCTTCACCTTCAACATGGTGAATGTAGAACGGTTTGAGTTCCATTGGCCAGCGCGGGAGGAAGTAGAATTGTGGCAGGTCTTCAGCCAACAAGTCTGAATTCTCGGCGTCAATATCGTCGCCCCATTCAATCGATCCGCCTTTCGCTTTGATTGTAGCAATGGCGTCGCAGTAGGAAAGCCGTGGGAATGGCAGTTCAGGAACGATGACTTCGATTGCTTCCTCTTCCTGCGTGGCTCGGTAGGCGTTGATCGTATCGATGTGGCCGATGCATGCTTCATCCACGGCAATGGAACTCCAAATGTGGTGAATCATGCGTTCCAAGACCCCCATGACGTCTTCATCGTTCGCCCATGAGCATTCCATATCAAAGGAGATGAATTCGTTGAGGTGCCGGTAAGTGTCGTGCTTCTCCGCTCTGAAAGCTGGGCCGACTTCGAACACCCGTTCCAAACCACCCGACATGCACAATTGCTTGTACAATTGGGGCGACTGGTTGAGGAAAGCGGGGGTATCGAAGTACATCATTGGAAACAGGTCTGTGCCGCCTTCGGTTGCGGTGGCTACAATTTTTGGAGTATGCGTCTCAAAGAATCCTTCTGAGATGAGTGCTTCTCTTCCGTATTGCAAAACCTTTCCTCGCAGTCGGAACATGGCGTTGACTTGGGCGCGACGCAAATCGAGGAATCGATTGTCGAGCCTCGTATCGAGGGCCACGTGCACCGTGTCGGTGACGCCGAGTGGAAGTGGGGCTTCGGCTCGAGCAATCACTTCAACCGCAGTGGCTACAACTTCGTAAGCAGGTGGCGGTGTTGGCTCGCCTTCTTTGGTCTTCGGGGGTCGCTTTTGAGAAACGGTTCCGGTGAATTGGAGCGTCGATTCACGGGTCATGCGCTGGACCAAGTCCAGTGCTTCTTCCCCAATGTTGTCGCCTTTGAGGAAAATCTGTGTGGTTCCTGTTCCATCTCGTAGGTCAACGAAGCAGATTGCACCTTTCCCCCGATTGGCTTCCATGAAGCCGGCAACGGTCACTTCGTTGCCGATAAGATCGGCCCCTTCGTGTTGGATTTGTCCTAATGTGTGGGTTCGGTATGCGGTGGGCACCCATGTGGTCATACCCCCACGGCATCGTATCGAGGCCATCAACCATTCGTTTGAATTGCCAGCGATGAACAACCCAAATGGGGCATAATTCAATAAATTATTCTTTTAGGGAATAATGCTTGCATGAAATAGGCGTTGCATTCATATACCGCTGGTCGAGGCGGCGTGGTATGACTGGTGACTTGTTCTCCTCTGAATCCGTGACTCGCGGCCATCCGGACAAACTCTGTGATACCGTTTCAGACGCTATTGTCGATGCCTGCATCGCAATTGACCCCAACGCCCGAGTCGCCGTTGAAACATGCGTCAAAGGGAAGCAGGACCTCGGGCTTATCGTGCTGGCTGGCGAAGTTTCGTTGAACGGCCCTGCTCCGGATTACGAAGCAGTGGCCCGTGAGGCTGCTCTCAAAGTCGGCTATGATTCCCACGACATCGGTATGGATGCCGGATCTTCCAAGTGGACAGAAGTGCAAGTTCACATTACCACCCAATCCTCGAACATTGCCCAAGGCGTCAACAAAGATGGTTTGTCGCAAGGTGCGGGCGACCAAGGCTTGATGTTTGGATACGCATGCACTGAAACTGAAGCTTTTGAAGAACTCAAAGGTCGGTATTTCCCCCTCGCAGCCGCCCTCTCACAGCGCCTGACTCGAAGGTTGACAGCCGTGCGAGAGCAGAACATTCTCCCATGGGCTCGTCCAGACGGCAAGTCTCAGGTCACGGTCGAATACGACGAGCAGGGCCAAATTTCTAAAGTTCACACTGTGATTATTGCCATCCAACATGACAAAGCCTTGAAGGACCAATTTGATGGCTCGGAAGAAGCAGAACTGGCTCATGTTCGCAGTGAAATCGAAACCCACGTCGTCAAGCATGTGATCCCATCAACGCTTCTCGAACAAGGATACAAACTCGTCGTCAACGGCACTGGACGCTTTGCAGATCCGGGTGGCCCGTACGCCGATGCGGGACTGACAGGTCGCAAAATCATCGTCGATACATACGGCGGCATGGGACGGCACGGCGGTGGGGCCTTTTCTGGAAAAGACCCGTCTAAGGTCGACCGTTCCGCTGCTTATGCTGCCCGCTGGGCTGCAAAGCACGTGGTCGCTGCAGGTGTGGCGGACCGTTGCGAAATCCAACTCGCTTATGTCATTGGTGTGGCAGAACCCGTCAGCGTGCGCGTCGAGACATTCGGGACCTCCGAAGTACCGGAGCGCACTCTCGCAGAGCGGGTCAAATCCGCCTTTGACTTCCGGCCTGGGGCCATTGCTCGGGACCTCGATTTGCTCAAGCCCATTTATTCACAAACTGCAGCAGGCGGTCACTTTGGACGGCTGCCCGGTCAAGATGGAACCTTCCCTTGGGAAACCATCGATGAAGCCCGGTTGGCCCAACTTCGTTGAGGCAATGATTGAGCGTTCAAAAACGCAATTTCTCACGGCCCGTAGGGCCGATTCACTCAAGTGTTATGCGATGGTGGCTTGACTTGGTCTTATGTCGTCTTCCTCCGTTCGTGCTGTGGCCTTTGTGTTCGTCCTGCTCATGGCAAGCCTCTCTCCACTGGCAGCACCTGCGGCAGCCCACAGTGCCATCTTGCTCGATGTCAACACCCATCATGTGGTGCTGCAACCCGGCGATTCAGCCAACGTCAGCCTCTCGATCGAAAATAACGGTTCAGCCATTGAATCCTACAACGTCACCATCGACACGGGGTCTCTATCCTCGGTTTGGGCCATCAACGCCACCGAAGATGTTGTTGAGAATGTCTTTCCCACATGGAGGAGAAACACAACCATTGTAATCCAACTCTCAAGCATCGCAGTCCCTTCCAACAGCGGCTCATTCAACATCCATGTCACCGAGCCGGAACAAAACATCACGACGATCATCACCGTCTTTGTCAGCGTTGCTCCGTCCTATTCACCACTGCTTTCCTTCGACACCTTGGGTTCCTCGCTTGGCGTGATGGAAGCCGGCGCTTCCTCGACCTATACCATCGATGTCACGAACGCAGGTTCGGTCAGCGACACACTGCTGCTCGATGTTGAATACGAAACCGACTTGGTCGCTTGGTGGGCTCAGCAAAATTCCGGCAACAACAC
>DUKM01000035.1 GCA_013329255.1 Candidatus Poseidoniaceae archaeon
CCCTCGAGGTCAGGCTTGAGAACTGAAGAGTCCTTTGGAACACGCCGTCCGCTGCGTCGGGATGAACGGGCATCAAAGTACCCGGGCCAAACACAGAGGCGGTCAGGGTTGTGGTCCATGTTGGTTCACCTTGTTCGGGGAGTTGTCCCCGATTGGTATGAACCCAACGGAGATTGGATTGCTTCACTCGACGAGAACGCCGTTGATGACGCCGTCCTTACCTGGACGGGATGTGATCTTGACACGACCTTGGTCGGTTTCGATGACTGCACCCTTCACGAGGATGTTTCGTCGAACGTAGTTGGGATCGGATTCGTTCTCAACGACGTTGTGAATGGTTCCAAGAGAGGTCTTGCCTGTCTTTGGGTTGTTGATGGAGACGCGGTTTTCCGACATCACACGCACGAGGGTGTTGCCACCGGTTCGGCGGTAAATCTTGCGCTTTGGGGCACCAACAAGTGCCATTTGCTTCTCAGAGGAGATTTCGGTGGAACGCTTGCTGCGTGCCTGAACCTTGCGTCCGCCACTGGGTTTTCGTCGAGAGATACCGTGCCATTGTGCCATAAATATACCACCTTGCAAGCCCAAGCGACAAACAGGGCGTATATGAAATCAACCCTCAGACACACTTCGTCGAAAATTCGGAAACAACGACGCCCTCTTGCTTTTTCAACACGGCTTTAACGGTGTCGCCCGGGTGCAATTGACCCACGCCAGCGGGCGTTCCAGTGAACAGTAGGTCGCCCGCTTGAACAGGCGCCCACTTCATCAAATCCTCAATTTGCATGGTTGGTGTGATGGTCATTTCCGAAACCGGGGCATGTTGGACGAGCACCTCGTTTACCCACAACTCGAGGTGAAGCGCCTCGTAGGTATCGAGGAGGTAATCCCAGGTGTTGAACCAAGGTGAAAAGGGGCCGACGTAAGCGCTGCCCCTGAAGCATTTTCCTTTGGTCCATGGCAATTGTTCGCTGCGCAATTCCCCTTGAGTCAAGCGATCGGTCAAATCTAGACCAACAGCAATGGCTTCTGGCTTGCCTTCATGGTTCATCCGCACCACGAGTTCGACTTCGTGGTGAACTTCACCTGGATGGCCACTGACATCAATGGCACCAGACCGTTGCATGCAATTGTCCGGCTTGACAAAGAAAACCGGAGCAGGTGGCTGCTCGTTGCCCAGTTCAGTGGCGTGCTTTGCGAACGTTCGGATGGTGCACCATAGGGCCATGCTCAACCCATGCGATTCCCCTTGAAGAAGCCAAAGGGCGAGCAAGGGTCAAAGGGTGGCGCCATGAGGGGGTAATATGACGCGCGATTGGAGCATCCGCAAGCGACGGCCTGTTCGTCGAAAGAACATCGCCCCGCTGCTCAAGGCGCTGGAAGAAGCATTGGACATCGACCTCTCGGTGGATGGAGCTTTTTTGGAAATGGCCGAATATGGACCGTGGCAAATGGTTTTGGTGGACAAAGTTCCAATCGGCGTCGAAGTCAAAAACAGCGAAGATGAGCGCTTTGCATTCCTTACTTTGCGGGGTTTTCTCCAACACGAGGGTGCTCAAAAATGGGTCGAGGTCGATCACGGTGCCATACCATTTTTGATGAAAGGCGCTGATTGCATGGTGGCTGGCGTTCATGACGCCGACGCAAGCATTGAGGTTGGTGAACTGGTCTGGATCCGGGACATGACGCACAAGCGGCCATTGGCCATCGGCTGGGCCACACTCTGCGGCGAGGACTTGAAAACGACATCAAAGGGCAAGGGAATCAAGACACTCCATTGGGTTGGAGATGAATTGTGGGACATGGAATTGTAAATCTTTGTGTTGGGACTTTCGGGCCAAAATGTTGGGACTTCCGGGCCAAGACTAAAGAAGCAACCTTCTGTGCTGTAGACATGAAGATGTTCTCGTTGACCGTTACAGTATGTATGCTGATTCTTCTCATGCCGCTTGCATACGCAAGCACAGCGGTGGGCGGTCAAGACGTCAATCCTGAACCAGGAGAGGCCCCATTCACCATCATTACCCGCGATTCACCGTCCATCGATTCAGAGGCTTGGTCCCTAGCTGTGGAAATGAATCAAGAAGAACATGATAACAACACTGTGTTTGAACTGACCACGCAAATATGCACCAACAATGGAGTCTGCGACCCACCAATGAAGGCAACGATCGGTATCGAAGATCGCCTTCATTCGATTGAGATCACACCCAAATCTGATCACACCTACGTCAACTGGCGAGTCAAGGCCATCTATGAAGATGGAAACACCACAAATTTCCCTCAAGGCTCGTGGTACACCACATGGTCTTCTTGCTGGCAAAACGATGGCGCTTATGGCGGCGTTGACGCAAATCCTGCAAAAGATGGCTGTGCTGAAAGTGAAGATTCACCAGGCTTTGGCGCTCTTCTTGCCGTGAGCGGGGTTGCCATGGCGGCTGCGTTTATTCGACGCGACTGAAGTGCTCGCTCATCCGCTCGATGAACCGGCGTTGGTCGTAGCCCCATTCGATGAGAATCACTTCGCAACGGGTTCGATCTTCACTCAACAATCCGTGAGCAAAACCTGCTTGTTGTACATCGCTTGTCACAAGTGGAAGGTTGGGGCCCTCAAAGACCACTTTACAGCCGTTCTCTACGACGATTGCCGTGCCGTATGCAAAGGCAATCTCGGTTTCGGAAGGGGATTCCACTTCGACATTACCTGCCTTCAAAAAGCGAGTGAGCGCAGCGAGCAGTGGCCCTCCATCGCCCTCGATTGAGGTGCCTCCATACGCCGAAAGAAAGTCAAGTTCAGTGGCGTTCTGTTCCATTAAATGGTCGAGGTCGCGTTGCTTTGGAGCCTTGTCAGTCATGCCCATCCTCACCTTTCCAAAAGGTGGGTTGTTCTTGGTCATATCGTCCATCGAGGGTCCGTCACAGGTTCATTCGATGGCCTCTATACCGGTGATGTTGATGCTGACAGTTTCGTATTCAGCAAGTACCTGCACCCTGCAGGAAGTGTCGCAAATTTGTATGCCATTTTCCACGAGGGTGACGGTCGCGTTTGATGCCCAGACGCTGGTGTTGTTGCCTTCAACCACAATCAAGCAGGGTGAAGGTTCAACCAAATCTCCATCGGACAGCGCTGGGAATGTCGTCCCGTTGAGGGCTGCGACAACGATGGTTGGGTGACGGCTCTCATCGGCTTGATTGTAATATGACAAAAATTGCATTTTGTACATCATTCCGTCTTGTTCGATGACGTAGAATCCATCGTTTGGTTGCACTCGATGCTCTGCAAGATCATAGGTGTACCATTCGAGGCGCTCTTCGGTTTGGTTGGATAAATCCCCAGAGGGGTACTGAGTGAATTCTTGGAAATCAGTTCCCTCAACAGAGGCCCATCTCACTCCTTCGGCCAGAAAGACATCGGTTTTGGAGAACCGAATTGTGAAGTTTCCTTCGTCACTTTCCTTTTGCCCTGCGAGATCGAGGTAGGTGAAGAGTGATTCATCCGTTGCATCGATTCTCGTGGTGAAGGTTGCACCATCTGCCCCAAGCGAGGCTTTCACTTTCGTTGGGATTCCTCCTTCGGTTGATTGGCTACCGAACGAGCAGATGTACGCTCCGTTCTCAGTCAACAAGGACATTTGCATCGAAGACCAGGAAAGGTTCTCAGCACCTTCATCGAACCTCAGAACAACCAGTTGATCATCAGTTGAGGACGAGGCGTCCTGCCCCGCATCGCTCACGATGATGGTGTTGTTTGTTCCAAGGTCCGATTCGTAGTTGATGACCAGAAAAGTCCAGCCCGCAGCGAGAGCCACCACAACGCAAGTAGTTACGGTAAGGGCTCTCTTCACGTTCATACCTGTTCATTGCTCGGGACGACGCTGGCTGATAAGAACTGCACCCATCAAAGCGACGACAAGTGTCGTTGCCATGAATCCTGGTGTGTCTTCACTGCCCATGTCGTTGTCAACTGGAGTTGGAGTTTCCTCAACAACCGTTGCTCCTGCGCCGACGATCACCTTGCCGTACATACCAGAGGCCATGTGAGGCTCACACGCATAGTAGAACGTGCTAGCGTCTTCGGTGAAGGTGTAGCGGAAGTCGACTGTGGTGGCAGCTGCGCCAGATGTGATTCCATTCTGAGTGTAGGTGGTCGACGAATCGCCGTCCACTTGACGCACGTTGTGCGCCATGCTCGAGTCGGTCCATTGCCAGCAGACGGTGTCGCCAACGGCAATGGTCACGGTTGCTGGAGAGTACTTCAGACCGCTTGGAGCAATTCCAACGGTGGC
>DUKM01000058.1 GCA_013329255.1 Candidatus Poseidoniaceae archaeon
GCGACTGGAAAACTGCCCAGCAACAAGCATAGGACCAATCCTACAGCAACTCTCATGGGCGGCCCTACCGACTAAACATCAAAAACGCTTGCCTAACAGGTACCTTCACCAATCTGAGGTGAAGGCGTTTGGATTGACCACTTTTTCAGATTCACGGGTCCAGATGGTCCCGATTGGGCTGAGAGCGTTGCTGCCACCGTAGATGTCAGCGAAGGGATCAATGTCTTCAGGTTCGAGGTTGCGTTGCATGTAGGCTTCGACTCGCTCTCGCAAGTCGGGCTTGAACTTCCAATAGTGAATCCTCCACTCTCGACCGTCCCAGAGGGTGGTTTCCTCTGATTCGGTGGTCAGCAAATCGTAGTCTTGGAACATGTAAAACAGGTTTCGATCGGTTGGCTCGAGGGCGTTGTCGATGATTCGGTTGTAGAATCCAAAGAAGCCCAGTGCGTGTTCTGCCATGCCTTGGGCAACTTCTGCATCCATTTCCAAATCGATGTGCTGTTGGATGGCCTTCGTGAGTTCTGCAAGTGTCATTGTCATGTCATCACCTCGCCGAGGGGAAGCAGCGCAGGCGCGCAACTTCCTTCACAGGCACTCTATATTATTGTCATCCGACCCATATAGACCCATCGGCGAAATTTCATGAAATCGGCCTTGAGCCGTCGAATTCCACCAGCCAAGTCGTCGATTTAACCATGTCAAGTGCGCCCGGGAAACAACAATCTGGTCCCTTCAGCAGAAGCATTACACCGCCAGTTCGTATAAACATGGTTCAACAACAGACTCAAGAATACGACCCATGAGCCCATGCTGTGAGCGACTCTTACGTTGAGGGCAATTTTCTGGGCCTCCCCGAATCGGGGGATGGTGTTGATGTTGTGGTGCTCCCGCTGCCCTACGAACTGACCACCTCGTACGGCCATGGTACGGCCGATGGCCCTGCAGCATGCATCCTAGCAAGCGCTCAAGTGGAACTGTTTGACAACGAATTAAATGAGAATTTACCTGCTGGTGCTTCCATTTTCACGGCCCCTCCTTGGCAGGGCGAAGGCCCTCATTTGAAAGCGCAACTTGACGAACTTGGAACCTACTTATCCCCTTGGTGTGGAGGCGATGTGTTTCCGTTAGCGCTTGGCGGAGAACACGGAATTTTACCTCCCTTCATGTGGGCGCTGAAGCAACATCCAGCGATTGCGGGAGATTTAGGCGCCTTGACCGTCGTACAAATTGATGCACATGCAGACTTGCGGGCGGAACTTGACGGTGAACCCTTTTCTCATGCTTGCGCTGCTGCACGAAGCCTCGACATGGGCATTGGCCGACTGTTGCAGGTTGGCATTCGAGCCTACAGCAAGCAGGAAGCAGAATGGATTGCAAACGATGATCGCATCACGACGTTCTTCGCTCGTGACACCCAATCGCCATCGAAAGGCGCTGAGACTTGGAAAGCCTGGTTGGATGAACTGTCCAACCTCTCAGGCCCCGTGCATCTGACCATCGACATCGATGGTTTGGATGGGAGTTTGGTTCCCGCAACAGGAACGCCTGTACCGGGCGGCCTGTCGTTTTGGCAAGCCATTGAAACGATTCAAGCGGTGTTCGCAGCCCCAAACGCCACCGTGATCAGCGCTGATGTCAACGAAATCGCAACTCACGAACATTCGCCTATTACCGAATTCACTGCTGCCATGCTTGCAACAAAAGTGATTGCCAGCCATCTGAAATCCAAGCATGAAGGGCGATTTCAGCAGGAACTGCCTGCAAAAGAAGCTGAACGGAGCGGTCTTGCGTGCACCTACTTCACGCAGCAACACGGTGCGTCCAATCAATAATTTCAACACCAAACAGCGATGCGTCAACAAGTGAGGGGAGTCAATGAACACAGAGCAAGCGCATGGCAAACATATTTTCCTTGACTTCACCGGTTATGAACCGCAAGTCGAGAACGATGGCCAGTGGATGCTGGATGTCCTCGAACAGGCTGTTGAACAAAGCGATGCACGCAACGTCCATGCACACGCCGTGCAGTTTGACGGTTCAGTCTCGCCCGTTGGCTTTGCTGCAGTGGTGTTGCTCGATGAGAGCCATGTTTCTGCCCACTGTTACTCAGACAAAGGCTGGCTGGCCATTGACTGCTTCACCTGTGGAGACAGCGATCCTGCAGTGATTGCTGACTTCATACAGAACCATCTCGAGGCGACAATGCCCCACCTGATTCTCAAGCGGCGTACGGTTGAGAATCGATTCTTTCATGATGGGGTTTGACCATGACCATCAGAGCCTTCGTCGATGAACATTACCGCCATTTCAACGCTGGGGCTCTTGCCTCAACAGCCCGGTCGTTAACCGCATTTATTGAAAACGGTGGTCGATTATTTGTCACGCTTGCTGGAGCAATGAGCACTGCGGAACTGGGACGAAGTTTAGCGCCAATGATCCGTGCCGGCCACATCGCAGGGATCTCGTGCACCGGCGCTAACCTCGAAGAAGATGTGTTCAACCTTGTTGCTCATGATTCCTATGAACAAATTGACGACTGGCGAAACCTGACGGCAAAGGACGATGCTGCATTGCTTCAACGCGGCATGAACAGAGTCACTGACACCTGCATACCCGAAGACAAAGCGTTTCGTAAAATCGAACAGCATATGCTTGAACGATGGCAGGAGGCAAGCGTTGCAAAACAAGCGCATCTTCCGCATGCTTACTTCTACAGCATGTTGCAATCGGGCGTTCTTGATTCAGAATTTGAAGCAAATCCAGATGATTCATGGCTGCTTGCTGCAGCAAAAGCCGACCTGCCAATGTTTGTCCCAGGTTGGGAAGATTCCACCATGGGCAACATCTTCGCAGCGCGCTCGATTGAAGGTCTCATCGAGGAAGCATGCCTCAAAGGTGGTATTGCCTACATGAGGGAATTGGCCCATTGGTATCAATCAGCAACCACCCCAATGGCGTTTTTACAAATCGGTGGAGGGATTGCTGGTGATTTTCCAATATGCGTGGTGCCCATGCTGAACCAAGACCTCAAGCGAGATGTTCCCCTTTGGTCGTGGTTTGGCCAAATCAGTGAATCATCACCATCCTACGGAGGCTATTCTGGAGCGCCCCCGAATGAGAAAATCACTTGGGGGAAAATTTCACCTGAAACACCCAAGTTTGTCATCGAAAGCGATGCAAGCATTGTGGCGCCGTTGTTGTTTGGCTATGTTTTAGATCAATGACCAAGGGCGCACAACACCACAAGTGTTGAAAGGGAGTGCGCACTAAGTTTTTTCATGAACAGAGGTCAACGCCTTCGTGCATCCATGCTCTGCTTGATGCTGCTGTTGCCACTTGTGGCAAGCGCACAGGCCGATGGGCAACCCGTCGCCCCAAGCATCACCACTTCTTGGACAGACGACGGCAGTGGCGGAATCAACCATGCTTACACACTGACTTTTTCCGATGAGGATGCTTACGAGATTGACGTTGAACTCAATCATGTGCGCAACGAAGTACCTTTGGAAAATGAAGCCTTCATCGCATGGAGCATCAACGATGATCGCCGCAC
>DUKM01000047.1:0-5443 GCA_013329255.1 Candidatus Poseidoniaceae archaeon
GCATCTTCCAAAAACAGGCTTGGGACCGTTGTCGCAACAGCAGCCATGTCGGCTTCAGTGAACGTGGAAACGAGGTTGAGCACCTCGGCTTCGGAGTAGCCTTGTTCAAGCGTAATCTGTAAATCCGATCCAACCGTTGCGTCAACGGTTTTCTCGTCAACAAGCGTTCCAGTATAGCCTTGGACTGCAGCAAGCGTGACAATTGAAAGCGTGAGCAGCATGATGACTGCCAAACGGTTGACAGATTCTGCTGAACCGGATCCCTTCAATCCTCGCTTTACGTCGTTTAGCAATGGTGTTCGTCCGAAAATAAGCTGCATGATTTGTGGCCCCTTCGCCCCAATTCTTCCAAGCAACAATGCGCCACCGATCCACAGGGCAAAGGGCCCAATGATTCCGAGTAACCCTTCGATGAAGAAATTCGATACAATACCGTCTTCGCTGCCGTTCATCTCGAGCCAAGTGTCACCAACGGCAAGCATTCCAAACAGGAACGCAAGCCAATGCAGCCAACGCTTTGGTTCGGATTTGGCAGATGTGTTTCGCACGCCTTCTTCAATTTCAAGTGCGATGAAGTCGCGCGCTCGGCTTCGACCGAAGATCATGGCAAGACCCAGCGTTGTCACTGCGGTGAAGATGGTTGAACCAACGCTCAACGTCGGAGTCACGTCAAAATCACCCGTTCTAAATTCCATGAAGCCGACGGCTGAAAGAACAATTGGAACGGCGAGCAACGCTAACAGGTAGCCAGCCAACCAAGCCACTGAAGACATGACAAACAGTTCCAACAGCACCATGCTCTGGAGGCTTGAACCATCTGCCCCAATCACCCGATGTATGCTGACTTCCCTGCGGCGCTGTTCCAGCGAGAGAACGAGTCCGTAAATGAGCACGGCAATCGAAAGGATAACGATTGGAATCATGATGATGTAATCGAAGATTTGAATCAAGCCAAGGAAGATGTTGAGGAAGGTGATGGTGCCGCTGACAATATCGGTGTAGTACAACTCAACGCCTTCATCGGTGTAGTTGCCGTCTTGCACCCTCGTTCCAAGGTCTTCAAGCCATTCTGCAGCATCTGCTGTTGAAGTGGTTGGCAATTGCCCTCGATCGATTGTGACACCGAGGTACATGTGATCGTTATCCATCAACGCAGCACGTTGAGGCTCTTCGAGCACTTCCCAAGTGGTAAAAATTGGATTTGGACCAAGTGTAGGGTTGCCAAGATCCCATGGCTCGTAGACACCGACAACCGTCAAGTTCTCGGCCGTCATTGCCATTCGGCAATACACCATCTCGTTCTGTTCAGGTGTCACTTCGCCATCGCAATTTTCGTTGTTCACGGTCGCCTCGAGCAGCGTCGATTCATCGACGACGTAAGCAAAGGTAAGAGAATCAAGGACATCACCGACGTTGGCTTTTGCTTCAGAAGCGATGGTTGAGGGAAGGATCACGCCGCGTTGAGCGCTCATGTTTTCTGGCGTTGGCCATTCGCCTAACCCAGCGATGATGTTCTCGCTTAATCGCGCTGCAAATTCTCCATCAAAAGCCTCAGGGCCGAGGAAACGAACGGAGCGTGTCGATGAAATCGGAGGGCCGCCATCTGCAAGTTCGGGATAATCAAAAGTCACGTTGCTCCAATATGGGTTGGCATCGTCTGTGATGGCCATCATTTCCAGCGGTTGGGCTACAATGAATTCTTGGTTGAAGAATCCACCGCTGTGAATGCCTTGACGACCTAACACAAGGGTGCAGTCGTTGAACTCACTGAATTCATCCATCAGTTCATCGCACACGCCGAGCATGGTCGAGGTGTTGTTCGACCAGCCTGATGCATTCTCAACAGGTGTTCTTGCGTACTCGATTTTGGCATCGAATGGTTCACCGCTCAGTGATTCTTCGAAGAAAAGTTGCGACAAACCTACACCGTAGGCAAGCACAGTTGTAATGACCAACGAGGCGAGGAAGACCCCCGCAATCACTGCTAAACCACGTTCTTTCCCGCGCCAGGCGCTCATGCCAGCAAGCCGAAGTTGACTTGGTGTTTCAGTCACCTTGTGCATGATTCGCTTTGCCAAACTCTTTGTTGGCGCAAAATCTGAGGCTTCGAGCTGAAGTTCTTCTTCGCCATCGCTCATTCTTCTTCACCACCGTCATCTTCATCCAAGCCCCATGCGGAACGAATGTCCGAGGCTTCGGTTTTACCGTCATTAAGCAACAGCATTCTGTCAGCATTGGAGGCCAAGTCTGGATCGTGGGTGACCATGAGAATAGAAATTGGATTGTCCTCATCGTGGCAGAGGTCCTTGAACAGCTGCAGAACTTCTTTGCCGCTGGCGATGTCAAGGTTACCAGTTGGCTCGTCTGCAAGCAGAAGCGGGCGATTACCAGCAATGGCTCGGGCGATGGCTACCCGCTGTTGTTGCCCTCCTGAAAGTTGATCGGGAATGTGGTCCATCCTGTCCTCAAGGCCAACTTTGGTCAGTGCGATACGGGCTGCCTCTTCCGCTTGTTTGGCGGGCATTCCCGACAGTTCAAGCGCTACGGCCACATTGTCCACAGCAGTGAGGTTGTCAAGCAAATGGAAATCTTGGAAAATCCAGCCAACATGCTCTCGGCGAATGTCCACAACGCTTGACGGATTTTTTTGCCCGTAGGTTCTGCCTCCCAATTCGATCGAACCACCGTCGCCTGCAAGCAAGCCGCCAATGATGTTGAGAAGGGTCGATTTTCCAGAGCCAGAGGGGCCCATGAGGGCAACCATTTCGCCCTGTTTGAGGTTCATGTCCACGCCCTTGAGGACTTGCAGTTTATTTGATCCTGAACCGAATGTTTTCGTGAGTTGGTTGACCTGTAGCACAGTGAATCCTCCGTTTTGCCATTCAAAATTGAATATATGAATGCCTGTTTCTTAATCGGCCAGTTGCCCAGCGATATAAGGCTATTTTACGAACGTTGTTCGATAAAAAGACCTGTGAGTAAAACCAATTCATCGGACGTCGCTTTCGCTCAATCTTACTGGAATCTCTGTTGCCCTTAGGGGCAAAGGGTTTCACTCGACTTTGCTAACGCCAACTGCGTTTGGGCCTTTGTCGCTTTCTCCAACTTCGAACTGGACTGTGTCGCCGTCAGCGATTTCGCCTGTTACTTCAGAGATGTGAACGAAGAGGTCTGCGCCACCTTCGATCTCAATAAATCCGAATCCTTTTGTTTGATTAAACCACTTAACTGTACCTTGAGGCATGGCCCTGCGTCAAGCACCTACTACTTGAGGGATATGTATTGAAAGTGTCATTTTGACCCTTCCTTTTAGACAATCAATGGTCGCCGGAATAGGTTATTTGGCTGCCTGAGGGCGTAAAAGCCGTGTAAACAGCGGGGGGAAGAGGGCAGCCCAGAACATCACGTAGTAACCGAACGGAAGTTGAGGCGCTTCATCGTGCACATCCAGGCGATGATAGGGGGTGCTGGATTTCAGGTGGTGAGAAGGATGGAGGGGCAACTCAAGAAGGGTCCACCTCGACCACCGATGGCGGCTTTCCCATGCGTGTGTAGCGTTTGGCCGTTCATCTGATTCACGCCTCAAACCGTGGTGTTGGAGGTAATTGACAAATTCGACAAGGAAGATGGCGATCCCCGCTTGGACAACGAAAGCCAAGAGAATAGGAGGGCTGTAAGCATAGAGAGCGACCAAGAGGGCAGCTTCGAATAAGAGAGATCGGATGGTTTCCTTTCGCCGGGCTCTCAAGGCACCCATCACTTGCAACGGGACGGTTCGGAGAACGTGAGCATAGATGCTGCGGCCCCATGGAGACGAAGTTGGATCCACAGGCCGAGCCCAATGCTTGTGATGCGTGTGGTTGTGCTCGACGGTGAAATGGAGGTAAAGAACGCTCAACAAATCAATGCGAGCGAGCCACCAACTCAGCGAGCGAGGTCGTCTGTGGCCAAGTTCGTGCGCAGCAACGATCCCTGAGCCACCGGTGCTCAGCCCAGTTGAAACAACACCCAGCCAGACCGGGAGCGTGAGACCATCAATCGACACCCTCCACAGCATTACGCATACAAGAAGGGGTACAAACAGACCGTGAATATGCAGGATTACACTGTGTGCTTTGCCTTCTTGGAGTGGATCTGTTTCAGTGCTCGACCCAGCGAGGGCATCAAAAATCGGGTAGGCCACAAGAACCGTCACGATGGTCAATCCCATCCACCATGAGCCTGCAAGCAAACACGCAAGGGTCAAGGTCGGAGCAATAAGCCCCAACATGTGCGGTTGCCACTTGTTCACGCTTTGTTTATCGAGGGCTGGGTTATGTGCCTTTGTATTCAGCGTCTGCTGAAAATTTTGACAATTCGTTCAAACAGCGTCGGTGAAAAAATACCGTTCTGATAATCCTGGTCTGCCATCACGCTGTCTACGTATGAAGAAAGGTACGCATCCATCAGAATTCACCGCCTGTGGAGTGAAAGACACCGCGCATGTTTGGGGCCGCCCTGTAATCAGCAATCGCGCTGATGATACCGCCAAGGAAATCTGTAAAGATCCCATTGCGATGGTGCTGTTGTTCGATAATGCCGTTTACGTAGGTTTCTAATTCATTGTCCATGTGTGATGCCCCCGAAGTTGTTCTTTGCCTTCAGTGTATATTTGTAACCGGTCATATATCAACCAGTGGTGAATTAGCCAACACATAGGTGCAAAATACAAAGCAGGTGTTTGAGAAAACACTTAAGATTGGGTGCGTTGCAGCATACTGAATACCTTCATATTGAGCAAAACTTCGCCAAAGTCCCTTGCGTATGCGCACAAACGCCGAACCGATTCAGAGAGACGCAAATCAAAGGCCATCCACTCATTGGAGCGGTGATGCTTCAACACGTATTGCTCGTGTTCCATGAGGCGTCGTTGAGCATCTTTGAGGTCAAAACGCGCCTTCTCAATACGGGTTGAATCTCGAGTTCGGATGTTGATCATCAACTCCTTGAGGCTTGCTTGCCAAATTGGAAGTTGTTCTAAAGGGGCCATGTCGATCATGTTTTTCGTCAACTTAGGGTGCTCAAGGATTAAACTGGCAATTGTATAAGCATGGTCCATCATCCGTTCAAGCGATCGCGCTAAATTGGAGTACTCCACCGCTTGGGTGCGGGTTAAATTCAAGCGGGTTGCGACGAGGTGGGAATCCAAAAGAACCCTCATTTGCCGCTCGATGAGGTACAGCAACGCATCAACTTCGTTTTCACGCTCTTCCGCATCTTCGAGGTATTCCTTTGGTCCACCTTCAAAGACGCTCAAAATATCTCGAGTGAGTGAGGTGACTTGCAGGTACATCCGGTTCAAGCTAGCATGCAATGGCATGTCGCCTACGTTCAGCAAGCACTTCAGTTGGATGTTTGACGCTTGTTCGTCCATGATTTCGAATCCACGTGTGCAGCGAAGGAA
>DUKM01000047.1:5820-8935 GCA_013329255.1 Candidatus Poseidoniaceae archaeon
ATCTCATCAGCACCAGAAATATAAGCGCCCATCAAATGATCGTGGAGGCTGTTCTCAGGCAGTTTGTTGGTCGAAAAAAAGACCTTTTGTATCACCGATTCTGAGGCATCTAAGGGCGTCACACGCAACGCCCCGCTTGGCCTCCAGTCCATGCGCAATGAATCACGAGCGTTCAATCCTTGAGCAAGCACCCATGGTTTTGGAAGGCTCACAGTGAAGGTGCTTCCACCTGTAGACTGGAGTTTTCGGACTTCATTTTCCCCTGGACCTAAAGACATGCGAACAAGCGTTCCACTCAATAGACCTATATAGATTATACATGAGTTCGGATATATACTGAACCCAACATGGGCCACCATGGAACCCATTACTGTGGTACTGATTGCATTGGCTCTCGTTGTCTGCGCCTACATGTCTTGGAACATTGGTGCGAATGACGTCGCCAACGCAATGGGCACCTCGGTTGGATCAAGAGCCCTCACATTGAAGCAAGCGGTTGTCATCGCCGCTGTCTTCGAATTTTGTGGTGCGTTCTTTGCGGGTGATGCTGTCACAGATACCGTTCGAAAGGGTATTCTCACAGTTGATTTCGCCGATGGAACCGTAGATGCTGTGCTCTCACAGGACATTGCCTTTGGATTCATTGCAGCAATGATGGCTGCCGCAACCTGGCTCACCATCGCAACACGGATGGGCCTACCTGTCTCGACCACGCACTCCATCATCGGTGGAATCCTCGGTGTTGGATTGATCCTTGAAGTCAAGCACAACACATCGCTGATCGATTGGGAAGTCGTTCAGAAGGTCGTGATGTCGTGGGTCGCAAGTCCACTCATGGGCGGACTCATCGGTTTCTTCTCCTTCATGATCATCAAGAAGTTGATTCTTGAAAGTGATAACCCAATCGACCGGTCACGTTGGCTCGCACCACTGCTTGCGTTCCCGACCTTCTTTGTTCTCGGCTTGGCTCTTCAATTCAAGGCGCTCAAGGGCTTCATATCCAGGGCTGCTTCGGAAGGCTGGATTGAAAACAAGTACGACTGGCTTCCCGTCAAGGAAGACGGTGTCTTTGATCCATGGGCATCCAATGCTTGGATTCCAATCAACTCAATCATGCTCGCAGCCTTCATCGGAGCGGTGTCAAGCCTGGTCCTTTACCTGGTCCTTCGACGCATTGATATCAATGAAGAAAAGCGTGGATTCCGTGGCGTTGAGCGAATCTTCGTTTGGCTCCAAATCATTACTGCTGCCTATGTGGCGTTCGCTCACGGTGCAAACGACCGTTCCAATGCGATTGGCCCCATGGCCGCTGTATGGCAAGTGTTGAGCAGCGATACGGGTGAACTCGCCGCTAAAGCAGATATTCCGCTTTGGCTGATTCTCCTTGGTTCAGCGGGTATTGCCATTGGTGTCATGACATGGGGATGGCGGGTCATGGAAACCATTGGAAAGAAGATCACTGACATCACACCGACACGAGGTTTTGCGGCTGAATTCGGTGCTGCGACCACCATTTTGGTGTTCTCTATGCCTTTCTTAGCGGTGCCTGTTTCAACCACCCACACCCTCGTTGGCGCCGTTGTTGGCGTTGGGCTTGCAGGTGGTGCGAAAGCGGTTGACTTCCGAGTCTTTGGAAAGATTGCCGCCTCTTGGGTTGCAAGCGTTCCCGCAGCCGCATTTGGCGCCATCGTGTTGTTTGTTGCCTCTGGCGGCGAATCCCTCAACATGATCGTCTTGCTTCCTCTTTCATTCATGGCCGTGGGTTACGCCATCTGGAAGAGCAGTGGCGAAGTGCACGTCGAAGACGCACTCTCCGACGTTGGAGGCGATGGGCACTCTGTTACACCATTCGAATTGTTCCACGACCACGCTCAAGCCGTTGAGAAAACCGTAGAGCACATGCTTGAAGCTGTCAACACAGCATGCGATGGAGAAGACGCCACAGAAGCGATTCAGGCCACCATTGATGCGGAACTGGCTGCAGACACAGTCAAGAACGAAGTTCGACGCTTGGCCCTCAATGACATGCGAATGGGCGTTCAATTGAACCTTGATGACTTCCTCTACATGGTCACTCGACAAGACAGGATCGCCGATTATGCACAGAACGTCGCCGAACAATTGACATTCCGCCCACTGTTTGATGACGACCAAGCAAAGGCCAACCTCAAGGAAATGGCGAAGGCTGTGAGCGAGACAGTGGCAAAGTATGAAGACGCTGTGGAAGCGCTTCGTGACTTCACCATCAGTGGACAAACCAAGGCTGCCGAAATCAAACTCGCAGACCTCATTCGAGAAGTGAACCTCAAGGAGCACGAAGCCGATGGTGTCGAAGCCATGGCAGCAGCCTATGTCTTCACGCACGGCGAAGATGCGCCGCTCGCAGCCATGCACATGTACCGTGTGCTCCAGCGACTTGACGACGTGGCCAACGCCTGTGAGAAAGCGGCCAACGCCTTCTTGCCAATCTTGAACCGCTGAATCAATTGACGCTGAAAACGGGTAAACCACCGCCCCGATAGCGCCAGCGAGGCATTGATAGGCGCATGGCTGAACCGCTGTACATCCGAGCCATTCCCTGCCGAGCCCTGCTCAACCGTGGAATCAGGACTCTGGAGTGATCCCTATGGCAGGCATGGACCCTCAACTGAAAGCCAAACTGCAGAAGCAGCGCTACCACATTGTGGGCGAGCACGGTGGTGTGAAAACATGCCACTGGACGAAGGAATCGTTGCTGCGAGACCGCCAGTGCTACAAGGGTAAATTCTACGGTGTTGAGAGCCACAACTGCATGCAAATGTCGCCTGTTGTTGACCAGTGCAACCTCGCTTGCACCTACTGCTGGCGAGAACCTCACATGGATACGCTTGAACTGACCGACCAAGACCCACTCGATCTGTTGTATGAATCGGTGCGCGCTCAACGCCGTCTGCTCTCTGGATTTGGTGGCAACCCAAAGGTGCCTCGAGAAAAGTGGTTGGACGCTCAGAACCCCAAGCACGTTGCCATTTCTCTCAACGGAGAGCCAACGCTCTACACCCGTCTTTCTGAATACATGGATTTGTGCCACAAGCACGGCATGACGACCATGCTTGTCACCAATGGAACGTTGCCA
>DUKM01000085.1:0-2486 GCA_013329255.1 Candidatus Poseidoniaceae archaeon
AGCAAACGATCGAACGCTCAATCGCCCAAAGCCTGCTCAACGGCGTTGCTGATGAGTTCAAGGCTGGAAACAGTTCTTCCACAGTTGTTCTTCCCCTCAGAGCGACAACTCAGTTTGGCTCGGTTGCGGTCAACTTGACTGCGTTCACCCAACCGCTGCTCGTCGATCAGGTGCTCCCTATATCCCACCAACGTTGGCTGCCTGAACAAACGGTTGTCTTCCATACACAACATTGGCGGGGGGACGCCAACCAGCCTGAATCGGATGCGCCAGATTTCACCACACTGGAATTGATGCTTTCGCCAACAAAGCATCAGAACGACGCGCTGGTCCACGTGCAAGCCATCAACCTCGATACAACCCCACAACTGCGGCAACTCGGAGGGGTGGCTTTTGCTCACCTGCTTTCGGAATCTTCGAGCGTCATATGCACACTCAACGTCTGCAACGCCACTTGGGCACTGCAAAGCACATGGGAGTTTGATGATGTGGACGACGTCCATGTTTTGGCACTTGGTACCGATGTAAACGGCCTCTCAACAGGTCCTGCACATTCATACAGGCAGACAGCGTTTAACGAGATTGAAAACGACCTCGAGGTCGTCAACTTGATGGTCACTGACGAAAACCAACGCAACCTCAACGACTGGTCGAATCCTCAGTGGCCGTTCCACCTAAACGCCAATCACAGCCTTCTTGCCACGGGGGCAGTGCGGTTCCAAGGCATCGCTCAATCGTATGTGGCACAAGGTCAAGCGGAAGTCCGCATTGATGCGACCACCGTGCCTCCAATCAACATCAGCGGTGGGCCAAATGAATGGCCAGCAGAGCCGGTAAATTGGTCCTCTTCATGGCTTGGTGATGTCGATTCAAACGGTGGATTTTCTATTGGATTAAACGCACCCGCCTTTACCGAACAGGTGCCGTCAGGCACTCGTATCATGATTTCAGCCCACCTCGAACGCAGGGGTCCAATGGAAGCAGCCTCCGCAACAAGCCTCGACCAAACGCCACGCTCAAGCGATGTACCCTTCCTCTTTGATCGAATCAGGCCAAGCATGATTTCTCTGCTCGCCCTCGATTCTGGCGGTTACGCTCCGGCCGACAATCACATTTGGATGAAAGGTCAAGATTTGGCCCTGCGCGTCACGCTTGCTGATGCGGAAGGCTTGGACAACACGCTTCAGATGCACACTTGGCTTGAAGCGCGCGATGACGTCAATTTGGACGGTGTTATGGATGCGGAAGAATACAGCGCCCAAACGGTGACCTTCAACAGCGGCTTGATTGAGGCAGTCGTCGATCTCCCGCTTCTTGGTTGGAGCGACATCACCGCAGGAGGCTCCTCAGGACGAGCGAGTGTTGTCATTCGAGCCAATGATTTGGCAGGGAATGCGCTTGATGGTGGCGGTGAATTTGGTTCAAACCAAGACTTGGCCACAGTGTATCTGCAGGAACGATATGACAGCACCATTGACACCGAATCACTGGAATTTGATTCGCTTGAAGGGTTGTTGCTGTTAGGCCATCAGCATCATTTCAACTTCACCATCACCGATGGAAACGGTATCACGTCCCTCGATAAAATAGAACTGGCCCTGCTTGGTCGCGACCAAACGAGCGCCTGTTTCATTGAGTATCAACCAAGATACGCCCAAGTTACAACGGATGAGGCCTGCTTTGAAACTGAGCCAACCGTTTTGATTGAACAGCAAGGCAACCAACAGGCTTGGACGGTCTCCATGGCGTTCCGATTGGCTTGGAATTTGAGCGAAACTCCCTTTTCGCAACCCGCTGTGCCTTCCCTCAAGGTGTTTGATGAAGGCCAAGACCTTGGTTTGGGCCTTTCTCGATTGACGGTTTTCGAATGGAACATGTCCTTTAGCCTTCAACTCCAATCGGTCCTGTTTGAGGACCTCACACTCCCAATAGGGGACACTGGCGACGACCATCTGTGGGTTCATCGCAATGACATGCTCCTGTTGACGTTAGAATTGACCCACCTTCACACGCAGGTGCCAGCTGAATTTGTTCCAAATTCGCTCATCGGTCACGCTGTGCTCTCGGATGGGGAACGCTCGCTTCTCTCAAATTTGACCTTCGACGATGAGGGTCGCTCACAGCATTCAATTCACATCAGCGACGATGTGGTAAAGCACAACACCGGCTTCATTGAACTCATTTTTGAACATCCGTTGCTCATCTACGATCAACGCACAAACCTCACCATTGACCGGTTTGCACCCCAACTCACGGTGCCTCCCGGCACCTTGGACATCGTTGATTCCGATGCGCTCGAAGCGCAAGAAATCATCGTAATCTTGACCGATCAAGAAGGGTTGGGCGAAACGCCGATCACCGCACACTGGCACTTCCTGCGTCAAGGGGTCCCGGTACCGAACAGCCAGGGTTCAGCCCATATCGACAAATCAGCAGGAACAGGGACAACCAACACCTATGCCGGAAATGTGGACATGAGCCCTGAC
>DUKM01000085.1:2868-5525 GCA_013329255.1 Candidatus Poseidoniaceae archaeon
CGCAACATCACTGGTTTTGGTACGAGTGAATCTCCTATGACGCCTGTCTTCAGATGGGTTGCCTTCGAGCCTCGTTTCGACGACATCAAGGTCACGCCTTACAGAGCGATTGTCGGCGAGAACATCTCCATTTTTGTTCGCGTAGCCAACGAGGGATTGCTCGGAGGGAACATCACGGTTCACCTCGAAGATGTTGACGGGAGGGTGCTTGAACAAAACACCACACGCCTTGAGCCCGGGACATGGGTGGAATACGCTTGGAGCGTCGAAACATGGGACACGGGACGTCTTGGTTTGAGTGTCGTTTTAGTCGATGTGACGGGCAACATACCCTTGCCAATGGGAGAGGTACAATCAACTCCCAACGCCAATCAGGGAGCAATAAACACCCTTGGTTTTGCTGTCTTAGTGGTGATCCTCGCCGCCGGTGTTCTTGGCTTTACGCTCTATCGAAGGCAGGAGAATCTCAATGAATTCACCCAAAAACAAGTCGATGCCGCTCTTCTTGAACGAAGCCAGCCACCGCCCAGGCCTGCAGGTTTGGATGACCTCGGTGAAGAGCAATAGTCAAGAACAGGGGGTCCGAGCGAAGGACACAAGCCGGGGTTCCCGAGCGGTCAAAGGGGGTGGACTCAAGATCCTCTGCGTAAAGCTTCGCAGGTTCGAATCCTGCCCCCGGCACTTCAACTCAAAGCGTTGTGCTGCGCCTTTGTCGGGTTCGAGAAAAACACCTCCTCCTCGAGTCTACTTTTTCATCCAAAAAGCCTTATTTTTTCCGGCTTTGAACCACATTATCTTGCCCTTGTTCGTTTCTTTTGCACGCTGTCTAAGGCGTGGCGGCTTTGATTTGCTGCATGGCTTCCAAGCCAATGGCTCCTGTTCCTCTCAACAACGTTTCTTTCGTTTCATGGTCAATCAAAAACCAGTAAATTGTGTCGTCAGATGGAATGCCGGCATCGATCATGAATGCTTTTTTGTCAAGGTAAACCGTAATGGTGCGTTGTCTTATTCTCACATCAGGAATGCCTGCTCGCATCAATGCGTCCAGTCGCATCCGCCGGAACGCAGTGGCGCGTTGAATGACAGGGATCTCGTAAATCGAATGGGTGTCGTTCATGTTGTGCTGTTCCAACAGGTCAATGGATTCGTCCACAAGCCGCTGATGCCATCTCTGAAAGGCAACAATGAGAACAATGCATTGCTCCGATAAATCATCTGGAACCGTCATGGCTTGCTTGTTCAAATTCCTTCCTTCGATGGAGGGAAATCGCTTAGCCATACCTATGTTAAGTGGCTTCGACGCTTAATCGTTCGTCACAAAAAGACCACCAATACAAAAGTCAGCTTACGCTTGGCTTCGAATGGTTCTTCCGTTCACTTGATGGAGTGGTGTCGCTTGGTTGGTTTATGCGAGTCGCCGCCCTCCTCTTCGTTGGCTTGTTGCTGTGTGCACCTTACGCGTCGGCTTGTGAAACTGAGGCTGCAAATGCTTTGTTGGGCAAATTCCCTTCACCAACCGGCATTTCTCCTGACAAGGATGAATCAATTCGAGAAACCACTCGCTTAGCAGGCATCGGCCATGAAACCGCTCGCTACATGCTTTGGCGCGTGCTCATGGGTGAACAGTTCACTGAATTAGAAATCGCACAGGAAATCGACCGTTCGATGGAAGAGAACGGTTCCAACCCTGATTGGAAGAGTTTTGACACCATTGTAGCCAGCGGTGCAAACGGCGCCATTCCTCACGGCGACGATGAACACAACGGGGCTGGTCCGAAATTTGTTGAAATCGGCGATGTTGTTGTGATTGATTTGGGCGCACGAGTTAACGATTGGGTGAGCGATGTCACCAGAAGTTACGTTGTTGGCCCAACCACCAACGAGACAATCATCGAAGTTTACATGGCGGTGTACGATGCACAAAACCTAACCTTCCCTGTGATTGAAGCAGGCACACCAGCTTGGGTCCCAGACGACATTGCACGCACCCACATCGAAGAACAAGGGTACGGAGAGTACTTCATTCACAGCCTGGGTCATGGGTTTGGGGTTTGTGTTCACGAACCACCTTTGCTTTCCAGTGGCACCGATGATCCTCTTTTCGGTCTTTCATACAACGAGCAACCGCTTGCTGTTTGGGATGCGATTACCATTGAACCCGGCATCTACATCGATGGCTGGTTTGGTGTACGAATCGAGGATGATTTCCTTGTCAATCAAGAAGGGCATGAGTTCCTTACCGAAACCCTCCCGCGTGACCTTGATTGGTTCATGATTGAAGTCGGAGATTACGAGGCTCTCGCATGGCACAGTGATGTGGCTCAAGACAAGGAAGAATCATTGATTGAAGAGATGATTCCGTTCCCAGTGACAGGATTGGAGTCTCTCCTCCTGATCACCCTGGTTGCTGTTGCGTTCCACCGTCGAATGGACGAAGTCGCTTCAATTGAACTTGAGTGATGCTCAAATCCGTGTAGGAATGCCCATGGCGCGGACAACGCACCATCCGGCGCGTGCTTCGAAAATGGTAAAAGCGCCTCCAGCAAAAGCACCGGCGGTTGCGACCAACCAAAATGTGCCAGAAAGCAGACCTGTCGCCAGCCCAATACCAAGGGCTGCACTTCCAAGAACACCCAGAATACCGAGTTTTAGTCGTG
>DUKM01000085.1:5889-6728 GCA_013329255.1 Candidatus Poseidoniaceae archaeon
CACCAGTGGTTTCGATATATCAAAGGCTGTTTTCCAAACTGGCCTTAAGCAATGATAACTTGACCTGCGAATGGCTCATTCCTTCGCAAGAATTGCTTCAACGAGGGGAGCGAACGTTGAGCCGTGGGGGAACGGAGAAACCACGTCTGCGGCTTCCTTGACAGAATCAAACGCTCCGCCTACGGCCACCGACCAACGAGCGAATTCAAACATTGGGAGGTCATTGGGAGCGTCGCCTACGCATAACACATCCTCGGCGCTCCAACCCATTTTGTCAAACATCACCTCTAAGCCGGTGCCTTTGGAAAGGTGCGGTTCCATAAGGTGGATCGCAAATCCCGTTCGAACAACTGAGAGGTGAGACCATTGACTTTGGGAAATGTGGTGTTCAACCGCTGCAAGGTCTTCGTCAGGGAATAGGCACCATTCACTTTCTCGCCAATCATTGGTTTGAATGCCGTTGGGGTCAAGCCCTTCAATCTGCTGAGCGAGCCATTGCGCCGCGCGTTTTGCCTCGCTTCCATCGGCTCGAACAATCGGGCCGCCCCAGGATTTGTGCCAGAGCACACCACCGTTTTCACAACAGATTGGGCCGCTTAACTTGAGAAACCGCCACAGGCCATAGGTGATGGCGCGCACGTTGCCAGTCGACAATACAACTGGTATCCCAGCATCCTCAAGTTTCCTCAAAGCTTGGATTGCCCCAGTGTCAAGTAGCTTATGGCCATCGGTCAATGTACCATCGATATCGACGGCCACCACCTTTGGTCGCCAACCTTTCGGGAGCCACTCCATGCTTCTGCGAAGAAAGAAGTTGGCGTAAAGATTGGCTTCAATCC
>DUKM01000085.1:7156-18795 GCA_013329255.1 Candidatus Poseidoniaceae archaeon
ATTGTGAACCCATCTTCGGCTGGAAAGAACGATGCATCAAACAATGACAGATGGTAGGCATTATCTGTGGTGCGCGTTTCCATTTAACCATGGTCAGCGATGCGGAGGAGGAAGTCTTTCTTTCGCTCGAGGAAGACAGCAGCGCAAAAGCCTCTCCTGTGGCTAAAAAAGCGTCTCATCGTCCCAAAAAAGCAGTTGCTTCAGCCCCAGCGACTGCGCCGTCGGAACCTGTGCTTGATGCCGAGGTGCTCGATGCAACCATTGTGGCGCAAGGGACGGGCAATTTCGAAGTGAGCTGGCCCTTGTTAGGAATGGATTGCCCCGACTGCGCAAGCAAGGCAGTTCGGGCGTTGAAAACCCTGCCACAAGCAGAGGATGTTCTTGTATCGGCTACAGCCGGAACCGTTCGTTTGAACATCGATCTCGAACAAGGCAATGCTGCCGAAATCTCCTCTGTTCTTCGTTCCCTCGGCCACGCTCCAGATCTCGAATACAACGAAATTGTCGGCGCTAAAGCCACCCCTGTTGCCGCTCGGAACGGTGTCGACCGTCGAAAGTTGACCAAGGTACTGCGTCAACAACCAGGTGTGCTCGATGTTGAAATTACGGAAGACGACCGCATAATTTTGCAACTCGTTCCTGACGCGACAAAGGAGTTGTTCGAAAAGCGCAACAAAGCGCTTGAACACGTAACTGGCAGCCCAGTCACCTTTGTTGCAGCACAATCCAATCGGTTGCGTCCGGACCAGTGGCGATTGATCGGAGGCGGCATCGCCCTGCCGTTGCTTGTGCTCGTCATCGTTGGCGAATTGCTGGGCTGGCCCCACACCGTGCTTGGCGTGATTGCGGTTCCTGGATTAATCATCGGAGGGTCTCAAATGTTCAAAGAAGCGTTTGCAAGCCTCATGAACCGCCAACTTGGTTTCCAAGTGCTCACCAGCCTCGCGGTCATTGGCGCAGCAATCCTCGGCATGTGGGAGGAAGCGCTGATTGTAGCCATCCTCGTTGCGTTCACGGCGCACCTCGAAGGGGATGCTTTGCTGCAAGCAAGAAAAGCCATGCAGGGTGGCCTCGATCGCCTACCACGAAAAGCACGGCGCTTGACAAAAGTTCATTCCGGCTCAGAAAGTAAAGTTGCTGCGGCCCTAGCCAAGGGTACTTTTTCGCTGGCCATGGCAGCCCCTAGCCCGCTTGTAGGGGCTGATGGTTGCGCCCTGCCCGACCCTAACGAAGAGCATGAAGAGGTGCCCATCGAACTGGTTCGCCTTGGCGACCAATTGGAAATTCGAAGCGGGGAATTAATCCCGGCTGACGGCATCATCGTCGAAGGCCATGGTGCCCTCGACAAGGCACCGTTGACTGGGGAATCTGTGCCTGTCGAAATCAGCAAGGGCGATGAAATTCAAGCAGGACTTGTCCTTGCGCGTGGTCCTATTGTCATCGACGTGACCGCTGTGGGCGATGAAACTCGTTTGTCAGGGTTGATCGATGCAGTTCACACCTTCCGTGAAGAACCGCCCCGCTTGCAAAACATCATCGAACGCTTCACCCAAGTCTGGGTGCCAATCGTTCTGTTTGGCGCCTTTTCCGTTTGGCAAATTGGATTCCCCGGAGATTGGAAGATCGTTCTTCTGCTGTGGGTCGTGGCGTGCCCATGTGCGTTGTTGCTTGCCACGCCTGTGCCACACGCTGCTTCACTTGCTCGTTCCGCCCACATCGGAGCAATCGCTCGCGGTGGAGATGTGATTGAACGTCTTTCCAAGGTCAACCATGTCCTTCTGGACAAAACCGGAACCCTCACTTCGGGGAAACCTCGAATTGGTGAAGTGGTTGTGGCCAAGGGCCGACGCAAAGACGCCGCCCTCAAACTAGCAGCAGGGCTCGAAGCGCGCTCCTCTCATCCTTACGCCATGTCCGTTATGGAGTACGTACGTGAAGAATCACTGGAACCGACCAAAGTCAATGTTTTGTCCGACATCGAAGCCGGAGTTCGAGGAAAAGTTGGTGGAAAGGACGTTGCCTTTATTCGATACGATCGAGCAAAGGACTTGGGCATAACAGTTCCAGCAGAACTGAAAGAAGCCTACAGCGCTGCAGAACAAAAGGGGCACGGGGCGAGTTTACTTTCACGTGACGGAGAGGCTCTTGCGCTGTTCACCTTCATTCACGATGACACTCGAGATGGAAGCCACTTGTTGATACCCTCCTTGTTCAAACGCAACATCAACGTCGAAATCCTCTCTGGCGACAACCAAGCAGCGGTCAAGGCCTTTGCAAAGAGCGTTGGATTGGATGAGAAGTCCGCTCATGGCGGGCTTTCTCCTGAAGAGAAGGTCAACTGGGTTCGAAGCCGCTCACAAACGCATGTCACCATGATGGTAGGCGACGGGTTCAACGACGCCGCTGCGCTTGCTGTGGCCGATGTTGGCGTGGCTGTGGGCAGCGGTGAAACGGTCAACTTAGAGGCGGCAGATGTTCTCATCCCTGGTGAAGATCCACAAATGCTCACCGAACTGATTGATCTTGCTCGAAGAGCGCAGCGCATTTTGATTGGCAACCTCATCATCTCAGTTGGAATTACCCTCGCGCTCGTTGGCGCTGTGATCTTACAGATGTACGATGAACTGTGGGTCGGAGTGTTGATCCACGAAGCCTCGGTGATCTTAGTGATCCTCAACGGAGCCCGTCTGGCAGGTTCAGAGGGTGCTCTTGCTTTGATTGGCAACCTCTTTGTCTCGCTGTGGAGGGACACGAAAGAATCCTTTTTATTGCTGCGAACCCAACTCGCATCCTGAACAAACTTGACGCGGCATCTTCAAACCATAGAGCAGGCTCTTCGGAAATGGTGAGCGCATGGCCAGAGTAAGAGCAGACCCAGTCACAACCGCCCTTGCTCACCCAACCCGTCGTGCGGTCTACCTGGCTCTTTCTCACTCTGAAGAGTTGAGCACCGTGCAGATCGAAAACCAACTGGAAGTGGACCGTTACAACCTCTACCACCACATGAAGAAACTCGCTTCCTTGGGTTTGGTCGAAAATCATCGTGACCAAGGCCGAGCCCGTTGGTGGCGCATCGCTGCGAAAGTAGAACTGCCGGAGCTGCTCCACGCCCTGCCAGCATCTCATGCTGCAGTCCCTGTCAGCTCTGCGACCTCAGATGGAATTATTCCTCAAGATTTGCAAGCAGCAGTCGATCAAGGTGGCGATTTATGCGTCATCAATTTGGGTGGCTCTAGGGACCAAGTTGGGGCCAAGAAGATGCTTGAAGTGTTGGCTCAGCAACACGGTATTCCCCTTGACCTCCCGTGGAACTTTCTACCAGAGAGCATCGTATTGATTGCCAAGAAGCGTTAACTTTCGGCAGTGCAAGAAACCAAAAACAAGAACCAAGAGGCGAGTCTATGAGCGAAGAGTCAACCGTTGAATCACGTGTTTCGCCCCCGGCGCTCACTTGCCCCAAATGCGAGGGACTTTTGCCAAGTGGTCTTGGAGAATTGCAATGCCAATTGTGCTCAGCTAAAGTCCGAATTGATCACCCGGTCACCAGAAAGAATTGGGAGGAAGAAAAAGTTGGCTGCCCCGAATGCGGAAAAGTACTCATTGCTGGCGTTGACAAGCGTCCAGCGCATCTCAAATGCGCTTCGTGCATGCATCACTTCACCCTCACGCCTCACATACCTAAGGTGGAAATCACCTGTCCCGGTTGTAAACGCCAACTGCGTATGAAACGCAAACCTGGTGCCCGCCGTATCGATTGTCCAGCATGCAGCACTCAGTTTAACGTCAAATTCTAATGCCTTCACACACCACGAAGGCACCTGTACAATCTGCTCTACAATCATTCAAAATACCACCATCGCACCACCGAAGCATGGACTTCGGTTTCTTCTCGCTTTCTCTCGTTGCTAGTTTCGCTTTCGTTCGACTCGTGACCGAGCAAACAGATTTCCATTTGAGGTTCAAAGGCCTATGGATTCACCACTGGATCCTTGCGGCCGTAGCAATGCTAATTTTGATTGTGGCTCAAATCGAGCATCCAATCGTCTGGGGCGCTCTGACTGGGGCAGCCTTGGATGGCTTAATTCGGAAAAATTGGTCGATTATCGATCGTTGACTGCAACTTCTGTGCTTGGACACTTTGTCGTATTGTATGGCCAGATGAGTGTTTTAGCCAAAAGGTTTTAGGGTGCCCTAAATCTCCCGATGGTATGCTCCCAAACGGATGTTGCGGCATATGTGGTATTTCGATGGAAAAAGGATGGGTTGCGTGCCCCTTCTGCGGATGGCATCAAGCCAATTTGATCAATCCAAATCTTTCGATTATGGAGCATGCCAAAAACACCTCGAGTGGAGGCTCAGAAATAGCTTGTTCCGCAGGTGGCGGGGGATCAAAATCCAAGTGTTGTCATCGTTACAAAAAGAAAGCCAAAAAAGGCCCATGCAAACGATGCCCGAAAACCAATCCAGGTGGGCTCAAAACAAGTTCCATCGATGAAGTCTTTTGAACGCGACTGCGTGGCAATGGATTAATTCGCACTCGTTGTCTCGAGTTTGGTTGAGGATTTATCCCCGTTAAACCGCCTTCCTGCGCCTGTCACCCGTCGCGCTTCTTATCTATGATGAGAAGTGCATGAAGCATTGGATGGGATACGATGTTACCGAGCGCAAGCAAGAGTAGTGAGGCACTCGATGCAGCACGCAAGAAGCGTGAAAATGCAGACAAAGTAGCACTTTCAGCACTCCGTTCCCAATTCACCTCCACCTCTTCCACTTCACTCGACCAAGCCACCATGACTTCAGCTCGTTTCCGTCAAGAGGAGCGCCTTCGAGCGGATTTGCGTCGAGAACGCCGCATCCGTCAACAAGCCATTGCTGAGCGTGTTTCAGCCATGCAAGAAGCCCTTGCATCAGATCTTGCGGTTCAGCATGAACTCACACTTGACCAACTGGAAAAAGAAATGCGAGAATCGATGGAACAAGACCTCAGCATGCTTGAAAAAGATGCATTGGCCAGAGAAGAATCTCGCATGCGTGGGGAACTCGACCTTCGATTAAACCGCCAACTCTCTGCAATGCACGACCAGTTTGAAGTGGAGCAAGACCGGCGCGTTGAAGAGCACCGAACTCAACTTAAGGCTCAGATTGAATCCCAACTCCATGAAGAACACCGACAACGCTTGGACATCCAAAAGGAGCGCCTATCGCTTGACTTCAACCAGCAGCTTCAGCACCGCATTCGAGAAATTGAAGCAGACATCCATGATGAAATGGAAAAGCGATTCACTGAGATGGAATCCAGTGAGATTTCTCGGCTCGAAGAAGGGCATAACGCTCGACTCGCAGAGCGTGAAGAGCAACTCCGTCGTGGGATTCGAACCCGCCTCGAACAACAACTCCGAACCCGGCTTAAGCAACGGGAAGCACGTCTTAAATCCGAATATGAGCGTCGCAGCCTGCGGCTTGAGGAAGACATCGCAGAGCAACTCCAATCTGAATTAGAAGGTCGATTGCGTCAAGAAACGGACGACCTCGAGGAACGCATGCGCGAAGATGTTGAACTTGCGATCGCTCGAAGAAGGGACGAATTGCGGGTTGAGATCGAACAGCAACTTCAGGCAAGGCATTCAGAACGTCTAGCTGAGCGAAAGTCCCGACTCCGAGAAAAGTACGACATCACCTTCTCAAAGGCTATTGATGACATCTCACGCACCCTCAAATCCGATGTTGAGGTTGAACTCGAATCTCGCATGGATGAAGAATTCACTTCATACCGAAGCGCCCGTGAAGCAGAAATCCAAAACCGTCTTGCTCGGTTCCGCTATGAACGAGAAGCAGAATTGCGTGAACAACTCGAAAACCAGTATGACTCCAAGAAAACAGATTGGTCCGAAAGGCTCGAACTCGAGTTCCAGTCTCGTGAAGCATCGGCGCGAAAAGCCATCATGTCAGAGGTTGACGCAGGATTACGCAACGAACGCCTGACCTTTGAGACGGATTTAGATCTACTCAAGGAAGAAACTTCACTCGAATTAGAAGTCGATATGGAAGAACGTCTCAATGCGTTCAGAGAGCGCAAGGAAGAGGAAGTTGCTGTTCAACTCGAACGCCAATTGGACAAGCGTGAAGAGATCATGCGCAACAAAGCCCTCATCGATGTTCGCAAGCGTGAAGCACACATTCGTGCTGAAATTGAGGCTCAACTGGGCCTAAAGCGTGCTGAAATCCGAAACCGTTTGCAAGGACTGACTGAAAAGATGGATGCCTTCAAGGAAATGGCTGAAGACAAAATGCGAGACGCAGTCACAAAGCAAGTACAAGGCGAGATTGATGAGGAAGAAGAGACCTATCAATCCCGAGAAAGCGAATTCCGAGACCTGCAATCCACCGATACACGAGCAGAAAAGCGTCAGATGTGGATGCAATCCATCTCTGGGCAAAACGCCCCAGGCCAAGCATCCACCGCTATGGATCCGTCGGCTTTGGGCGCAAGGCCAAACGCTCTCGGTGCATCCGCAGGCCGAGCAATGCGAGGTACGATGGGCGCTCAGGCACCGCAACAACCTCGCATGGGCCTAGCAGGTATGCGAGCACCTTCGACCAGTTCAAAACCGATGACCATGCCAGGCGCTCCACTTGTCAAACCGATCAAATCTCCTCTCGGGGCAACGGCGCCACAACTCGCACAACCAGTGCAACCGAAGGTTGTTCGAACACCGCTTCAGCCTGCAAACACGTTGGTTCAACCAAACGTAATGCCACAACTCGAAGACGTGCCTCTGCCGGCTGGTGAAGCCATCGGGGCTCCTGTGACAACTGAACTGCCGGAATCAACGGCTGAATTGGAAGCTGCAGTCGCCCAAGAGATTGCACCAGTGCAAACTGAAGTTGCAGATCCAGTCGAACAAATCACAGAGGCATCCTCTGAAGATCTTGAACAAGAAGCGGAGCAAGAATCTGCAGTCATGCGACCAATCACCACTGTCTTGTCACCTGTTGAACAAGCTGAACCAGTCAAGACCACCACGTTGAAGGCAGTGCCGCCACAATTGACGCCCAAAAAGGCACGAGGTGCCCCTCCAAGCATCGCATCGCCGGCATCGAAATCAACATCGAGTCAAGCAGAAAAGGACTCCAAAGCAACATTGACTCCGGTTCGCCGAATGACGCCGCTCAAGATTCACCAACCTGATGCGGAAGACGAGGAAGAATCAACCGACGAGTCTTGATTCGCGCCAAAGCGGGTTACACCGGGCATCGGCTCCTTCATATTGATTGAAGGCTTGGCCTTGGGTATGAACCGCTTTCTTGTTCTGTTCATCGCCTTCACGATGCTCCCATTGGTGGCCTTTGGTCCCGTTGTAGCAGCGAACGACGTTGAACTCATCGATGCAGGCTATACGCATCAAACGGCCGTGAAGTTGGTTCACTGGGAAGTGATGAACGACGGTACTGTTCTGACCGTTGATGGTGAAGGAAACCTGAGCGTCAACGCCTTCAGCAATGGCATTCTCGTTCCTCTGTGGAACATCGAACTCGGTGTGAGTGCAAACGGAGCACGGCTTGACGATGCGCAACTGCTCACTGCAGTGGCCCACGATTCAGGTGTGTTCATCGTTCACATGGTGTTGCAAATAGCCAACCGTAACATTTCGACCACCGATCCCGTTAATGACGTGGATTGGGATTCAGAAGGGGACCTTTGGCTTGCTTTCTTTGCCGGGCGTCGCCGGGCTGAAGAATACAATTCAGAAGGAGCAACAGCCACAAACTCCCCACCAATACAGAGCGGATTCAATTCTTTCATAGTTCTTGATAACGGGCGAATCGCTATGGGAGGCTATGACTCGAAGGTGTACATTTCGGACAACGGAGGCACATTATTGACCACGTTGAATGAACCAGGCGGCATTGTCAACGCACTCATTGAAGATCACGATGGAAACCTAATTGTCGGCGCTGCCAACGGGGCTGTTTACCGGTATGATACAAACTCGTGGGCCGTCGAAACGCTTTCGCTCAGCCACGGTTCTTCGGTTGTTCATCTTGAAGAAGTAGACAACAGCACCTACATTGCAGGCACCCAAAATGGGAAACTGACCATGATTGACGGGGCGACGTTCAGCGAGGGCGAGACCTATACCTCTCAAGGCCCGGTGATTGGTTCCTCCACCCCGTTTACTGGTGAAGTCTACATCATCACCTCCTTTGTGTCCTACTCCAAAGTCCGCCTCTATGATTTGGACACCGACGGTGACGGCGTGACCGACACCAACGATGCCTTCCCGAATGAAATCACTCAGTGGAACGATGCTGATCTCGATGGCTACGGCGACAACATTGACGGCTTCATGGGCGATGCCTTCCCCACAGATGAAACTCAATACGTCGATGCCGATGCTGATGGCTACGGTGACAACCCAGCAGGCACAAACGGAGACGCTTTCCCGAACAATGCAGAACAGTGGCAAGACCGAGATGGCGACGGCTATGGCGACAACATGCAAGGGCAGAACGGCGACATGTTCCCTGACGAACCCACACAGTGGGCCGATGAGGACGTGGACGGTTTCGGCAGCAATCCAGATGGCTTGATGCCAGATTCATGCCCAACGCAAAACGGATTTTCCAAACAGGACCGATACGGTTGCCCTGACACGGACCTCGACGGATATTCCAACCCCGATGCAGGCTACGGCGCCGAGCAAGGTGCAGATGCCTTGCCATCCCAAGGCACCCAATGGCGCGACCAAGACGGCGATGGCTATGGCGACAACACCACCGGATTGCTACCAGACGCTTGCCCGTGGGAATTTGGCAACTCCACGCGAGCATGGCTCGCAAACGCAACGGCCTTACTCGGGTTTGTTGAAGTCGCTTCCAATGGCTGTCAGGACCTTGACGGTGACGGATGGGTTGACAGAACCGAGTCCATAGGTATGGAAACAGATCCCGATGAACATTTTGACGGAGACAAAGATGGTGTCGGGTCCAATGCAGATTACGATGACACTCGCCCGTTGGTCCAAACCGAAAAAGACCACTGCATGCTTAATTTCGATGATACTTCCGACGCATGCAAGGGTTGGCGCAGCGATGATTACCAAGCCTATCTTGCTCGGAGCAAGAACGCCAATGAAAGCGACTACTCCTATGCAGCTTGGAACACCAGCAAGAACGCAGGCTTACTCGATTCTAATTCAGATGTCGACAGCACGACGGTGAAGCAGGTCATAGCCGTTGGAGGCTCTGCCTTTGCAGTCCTCACATTGATCATCGTTGCTGTCGGGGCAATGAGCAAGCGACGCAAGACAAAATCCAATCTCAAAATTTACGGAACCGCACTCCCTCCAACTCAAAGCAAAAACTCCGCCTCTGCAGAAGCGCTTGAAGGGACAGCAGGTCTTTCCGCCCAAGGCGGGGTTGAATCAGATTCCGCTTGGGATGATGACGTTGCAAGCCTTGATTTCACCGTCCAAGACGAAGATCTCGACTCCTTAGAGGACGCTTCCGAAGCGATTGAGGCTTCTTCCCTCTACAGCGAAGAAGACAGCATCGAAAACATTGCAGGCATGCCGACAGCATCAGAGCCAGAAGCAGCAGCACCCGCTACAGCACCCGCTGCAGCAGCAGTGCCACCAGTGCCAGCATCAGGCCTCCCTGAAGGGTGGACAATGGACCAGTGGAAATGGTACGGCCAAGAATGGTTGGATAAGCAAAAGTGAACCAAGTTCACCAATGTGAATCGCTTTGAGTTCTGTTCAGCGCCAAACGATCGGCAAAGCTTCTCGCAAAGCGCCCAATTCTTCACCGGTGTAGACGGGTTTGCCATCTTGCTTCAGCGTGTTCATAATCAACCAGAGCACACCGTTCCAAGCGGTGCCCTTAGCAAAAATTTCTACATGGCCACACGCAGCGGCTTCGAGCAACTTACCTTCACTCGTGTTTTCACTGAACAAGGCACGAACCAAATTACGAGCATCGAACTCGTAGCCGGGTGGTCGCCATTTCATCATGCGATCACACCTTGAATGGAGCGAGGTTCAAACGGTCAACCAGATGCTCGATTTCAACATCGGCAACGGCCTTCATTCTGTCCCTCAGGGTTTCGATCTCGCCGTTCATTTTGGCGATTTTGTGAGCACGAACCATATCCAAGAGCAACTCATTGACGCTCTTGTGACCGCTTGTGCTGCGCATTGTGTTCAGTTGCCTTCGAACTTCATAACTCACGCTTACGGAGGTCATTCCTTCACCAGTCATCTCAATCCCTGCTTAACTCTGCGTCGTTTAGGCTACTTAACCCCCGCGAAGGAAGCGCTGCTAAAATGTCGGTTTCTTCACCCCTATTTGGGCGCCCGAGAGCCTAAAATCACCGGTTTTTACGCTTGCGAAGAAGGCGAGGCTCTTCATTGACGCCAAATTCCCTGCGCATTTCCAGCACCCGTTGATGGAATTCTTTTGCTAAGGTCCAGTATTCTAAGGACCCAGCGCCTGCTCCTGAATTGGTTGGCTTGTTGAGCAGCACCGTTGGTGCTCCACTCCAAGGGGCTTCAGCCACTTTGACCAATCGGCGAATGGTGGTCTGGAACAGCTTGTTTGGCATTTTCTTATTCACTTCATCGCACACGTGGCGGCTGAGTTTGGAACGAGCATCCACCATGGTCATGGCGATGCCGAAAATTTTCAAATTGCGGTTAATTCTTCGCTGAATCATCTTGATCGAGTTCATCAGCATGCTGAATCCTTCGAGCGCATAGTATTCCGCCTGAACCGGTACCATTACCCAGTTTGCAGCGCACATGGCATTGATCGACAAAAGACCGAGGGAAGGGGGCGTATCGATGACGATGTAATCAAATTCATCGATGATGGGCATCAAGGCTTCACGAAGCCTGGTTTCTCGTCCAATTTTATGGCTCAATTCAATCTCAGCGCCTGACAGGTGAATGTCGCTGGGTAAGAGCCAGAGGTGGCCGACAGAGACATTGTCGGGTGCTTTCTTGTTGTTGTTGCGCAGGCTCCATGCGTCCTGCATGGATTTCGTGAGTTCTTCAGGGCCGATGAGGTATTCTTCCATCAATGGAAGGTCTTCTCCAGAATCGTTGGTGAGAAGATCGTAGGAAGTTTTCTTGACGTTTTTCTTTTCCACGCCAAACGATGTTGCACAGTTTCCCTGAGGGTCCAAATCGATGAGCAATACCTTGGACTTTGGAAGGCCTTGGCGAGGTGAACCTTTGGCCAATGCTGCGGCAAGGTTGACGGCGGTTGTTGTTTTGGCACAACCACCTTTTTGATTCGCTACCGCTATGACCATCTTGTATGGGTTCATCTGTTCACCTCCTCGGACAATCTATGGAGAGCGGTTCTCCTCTTTGAATGCAACCACAATGGTACAAACATCAAGCGGGTTGGATGACCGGTACAGGGACTTCCGAGAGGATCTTTCGCACGATGTGCGCACCGGTGATTCCACGAATCTTAGCCTCAGGCTTCATGTTGATACGGTGAGCAATCACTTGCAAAGCGATGCCTTTGATGTCATCAGGAATCACATAGTTTCGCCCTGCGATTGCAGCGGCAGCACGGCCAGTCTTGAACAGCGATTGCGACGCACGAGGCGACGCTCCGTTGGTGACGCG
>DUKM01000085.1:19163-19698 GCA_013329255.1 Candidatus Poseidoniaceae archaeon
TCAACGTGAACGGTCTCGAGGGCTTTTTGCATAGCGACGACCTTCTTTGGTGAAGTGATTTGCAGCACGTCGTGACCGTCCTTTCCTCTCAACTTACGACGAGCTAGAATTGCTTTTTCTTCTGCACGGTCAGGGTAGCCCATGCTCATTTTCATCAAGAAACGGTCCATTTGCGCTTCAGGCAGCGGGTATGTTCCTTCTTGCTCGATTGGGTTTTGAGTTGCAATAACAACGAACGGAGCAGGCAACTTGTGCGTGATCCCTTCAATCGTCACTTGCTTTTCTTCCATGGCTTCCAAAAGAGCCGCTTGGGTCTTTGGAGGTGCACGGTTAATTTCGTCAGCAAGCAGGATGTTGGAAAACAATGGACCAGCACGGAGTTTGAACTCGCCTGCTTTTTGGTCGTACATGTATGTCCCCATAATATCCGAAGGGAGCAAATCCGGGGTAAACTGAACTCGCTTGAATTTACAGCCGAGTGCTTGAGCAAAAGTGTTGGCTAAAAGGGTCTTAGCAAGACCTGGGAAATCTTCCA
>DUKM01000085.1:20064-25932 GCA_013329255.1 Candidatus Poseidoniaceae archaeon
TTTTTACCGATGATCACTTTGCTGACTTCGTTCATGAGGCTGTTTGAGATGGCGGAAACTGTACCAATCAAATCTTGAGTTCCGGGGTTTTGACCCATTGCGGGTGCGGCTGTGAATCCTGCTTCCATGTTGAAGGCCTCCAAAGGACAAGTTCTCAACCGCGCCCTTCCATATATGAATGTGAGGGGGAGGCAAGTCAACAATATGTCAACCAAGAGCGCTCAGATTCACGGTAAGCATCAGCGGCCCCAGAAGTGATTTTCCTTTCGATGCAAACGAATCAATTCCTCGAGAATTTCTTGTTCAATCGGGTTGAGATCGATTTTCTTCAAACGCTTGGCGTGTGATTCCGGGACATCAACATAGAATTCATCCAATTCCTCGATGTGCCTGCCAACCGTTGGGCCACTGATTGCAACAGCCACTTCGTCGCCTTGATTTGCTTCCTTGACATCATCAGAATCGCGGGTACGCAGGCTCTTGATTTGACCTACAGGTGTCCCGTCAAGTTTCATCAATCGCTGACCGATATGGACTCGGCCTCCCACCACGCGCATGCCCACGATGGCTGGACCTTTGGCGCGGAATGTGTGGTCTTTCAGGTACAACAGCCGGCCTGGATACACGAGTGATTCGCGAAGTTCAGCCGCAATCTGTTCAGCGGTCTCTTCTCGCCATGCTTCATAGGCATCGAGAATGTGGTAAATGATGCTACCAGAAAAGAATTTGATTTCAGAATCTTCCGAATTAAGGGATTCGGCGACTTCCGTATTGCCTTTGACCGAGAAGCCTAGGATGACCTTGTTCAACGGATCTTGTGCTGAATGGGCCATCAAAACATCGCGCTTGTTGACGGGGCCAACTGTGGCTTGACGTACAGGGATTTTCAATTTTGCAAGTTCGAAACCAAGCGCTTCCAAACCACCGACGGTGTCGGCCTTGATGACGACACCTTTGCGCTCTTCTTCTGCGCCTCTGCATGCACCTTTCTTGGTGTGGTCTTTGAACTCCGCACGAGGAAACACATCGCTGCATTTTGAGCACATGATTGGCATGGTGTCGAAGATGGCTCGCCATTCTTGGCGGATTGCTGCCTCTGCATGTTCTCTTTCTTCAGGGGTATTCGCTCGATACAAGGTGGTACCTGCAATTGTGTTCTCCAATTTCGGAGCAACAATTTTGACACCGCACGCCGCTTCGACGCGGTCAAAGTTAACCCAACGCTTGCCAGCATCTCGCATTTCGGACATGCCTTTGGGGCGTTTGAGCCCTTTGATGTGAGTGGAAAAAGGTCCATCGTTTGCGGCCAGCATAATGTGGTCGCCAACCTTGAGGTCACCTCGATAAAGAATGACATCGATGGTTTTACCCATCCCCACTTCATCTCGCATTTCTAAAACCGTACCTTTAGCCGAACCAAGCGTGTCGGTCAGCCGATCCTCAAGGAACCGTTCAGCAAGCCCGACGGTAACAGCAAGCAAATCTTGCAGGCCCTCACCATCCTTTGCGGACATTGGAACAAAAGCAACGTTCTGGCGAAAGTCCCTGATTTGATCGTATCGCTCGATGTTGAACCCGTGTTCAGAGAACTGCCCGAGCATCTTCCAATATCGGTCTTCAAAAAGCGATTGAACATCTTCCCGTTGATCTTTGAAGGAATCCATGAACGAGCGACCACGCTTGGTTCTCCATCCGTGAATTCGGTCGACTTTGTTTCCAGCGATGACGAACGGGGTACGCGTCTCCTTCAGAGTTTTCAAACTCTCAATGGTCTGTGGTTGAAGCCCTTCCATGACATCGACCACAAGCACAGCGATGTCAGCAACTGACCCGCCTCGGTTTCGGAGGCTGACAAACGAATGATGGCCAGGTGTATCGATAAAGAGCAAACCCGGGGATTTGAATTTCTTACCACCGAGCATGGCTTCACACGTTTTGTTGAGCACATCGGCTGGAACTTCGGTAGCTCCGATGTGTTGGGTGATACCACCTGCTTCACGAGCCATTACGCTGGCTTGGCGTTCGCTTCCAACTGAACGGACCAAGTCAAGCACACTGGTTTTGCCGTGGTCAACGTGACCAAGAACAGATACAATCGGTTGGCGGTTGTGGCCACGCTCAGAGGTGGAGGTGTCGGGCGAATCCTGTTCGGTTTCGTCCATCATATCACCTCTAACCCCTTGCGGGGATGGTATTCACTCGTAAACCCAGGCGGTGATCGTTTGATCCCATTCCATGAGGCCTTCAGGGAACCAAAGGCCAAGTTCGAACGCAGCAGTGTCTGCAGCGTCAGAGCCGTGAATCATGTTGAAGCCCATGTCCATGCCGAAGTCGCCTCGGATGGTGCCGGGTGTTGCTTCACGGCCATTGGTGGAGCCAATGAGGGTGCGAGCGACGGTGATTGCATCTTTTCCGGACCAAGCCATGCAGACAACAGGGCCAGAGGTCACGAACTTGATGAGTCCTGGATAAAATGGGCGTTCCTTGTGGACAGCGTAGTGTGCTTCCGCAGTGTCTTGGCTTGCTACAACGGATTTGAGTCCGACAAGTTTGAGCCCTTTGCGCTCAAATCGACCGAGAATTTCTGCAATTAGTCCACGTTGTACGCCATCAGGCTTGATCATAACATAGGTTGTTTCCATGGTGTTCACCAAACCATCCGACTGGAGCCCCCTTTATGAGCCATACGGCCCCCAAGGTAGGTGATTCATTCCGCTTTTGCGGTTGTGCTGCTCGTTTACAGGGGTAAACTCACTGGATGCCGCCCTTCACGAAGTGGCGAGTCCACTTGACGCGACGGGAGTTTCGCTTGAGTTTAATCATGTTCTTACGGGCTTTGGAATTTTTGAACCACATGACGCTTCCGTCACGGCGGACGAACATCATGCCCGTGCCTGGTTCGATCTCTTCACCGGAAAAAGTACAGATTCTACGTTCTGGCATACACTTCACCTCGAGTTGAGCTTACGGGCTTCACGACCGGTGTCTTTGAGCATCAAAATGTCGCCGACACGAATTGGACCGAGGACGTTGCGGGAGATAATTCGCCCAACGTCACGTGGATTAGGTGCGTCATTGACACGGACCTTGACTTGAGTTGCTTCTCCGGTCATACCAGTGCGGCCGACGATTTCGACGACTTCTGCTGGCCAACCGTTGAGTTCTTCGCTCATGTTTTATTCCTCCAAACTTCAAGTTCAAGCCTTGAGTCCGTTGATCAGGTCAACGACTTCGGTGAACTTTTCTTGTGCGCCTTTGGTGATTTCCATGACTGCAATCGATGCGGTCTTGACACCGTCAGGAAGGCCAGCTTCCTTAGCGAGGAATTCTTGAGATGGAACGTATCCGTATGGGATGCCTTTCTCTTCGCAAATCAATGGAATGTGAGCAAGGAGTTCAGGTGGGTTCACATCAACTGCAAGAACGATGAATTGAGCCGTACCGCGTTCTGCGGTCTTGGTCACTTCGTTGCTGCCCTTCTTCAGGCGGCCGTTGTTGTTTGCTTGCAGCATGTCATAGATCTTGTCAGATACTTCTTCAGGGGTTTCAAATCGCACGTGTACACTCATTGGATATCACTTCTTCCTCATGTTAAGGCATTCCATGCGCAGAACCTCGCGAATATAAACACGACGGAAGGTTTCCGGTTCGCTGGAGGCTGAAAATAGGCTAAAAAGGAGGGTGTTCGCGCAGTCTAAACGGGCTACTGCGTCACTTTTTATCCCATTTAAGGGTGGTAAACAATTCATCGACCCCTCGAGCGAGCGCCGGGCCTCCGGAGATGACATCTCGGGGGTTTGCTAGCGAGCCTGTCGCATGCACGCCATCCACGTATCTGATGAGTCGAGCAATGGCTCCACCGGTGAACAATCCGTGCGAGCAAGCAGCATGAACTGCAACCGCGCCCTGGCTCCTTAACGCCTCAGCCGCTCGACAAATGGTGCCTCCCGTGGCGATCATGTCATCAACAATCGCCACAACTTTACCATCGACGTTCAGATCTTTGGCTTGGTGAACGATGGTGTGAGCGTCGATTCTTGTTTTTTCAAGGTAGGAAAATTCACAATCAATGGCCGTTGCAACCGCCGAAGCCCGTTCAATTGCTCCTTTGTCGGGTGAAAGAATAAAATCAGGATTTACAGTTTCCTGCAGGTGCTTTGCTAATTCAGGCATAGCGGATGTGAATGCGACTGGCACTGGTAAGTCTTCAAGCACCTTTGGAGCGTGCAAATCAAAGACAATGATTCCATCGCATCGAGACGCAAGCAGGTGGCCGATGGCTCGAGCAGAGATTGCTTCGCCCGGTTTGAATCGTTTATCCTGGCGAGAATATCCAAAATATGGTACAGCAAGCAGGGTTCCGGGGCCTACATCTTCCAATTGTTGAGGGCCAATGTCCCTCAAATTTTCTAAATTGCCACGCCGTACATCATTTATGGCTTCCAACATCAACAATGTTTCGACGATTCCGGCATCGGGGAATGTGTTTGAAACCAGAACGACAGGTTCCTTCCGAACCGCATCAATGACTTCCGATGGTATCCGGATGTACCCTTCAGAATCAGGGAACCTTCGAGTTTCGAGGGAATGATGTTCCCAACCGAGGGAATCTGCAAGTTGGGTCGCCAGCAGGCGAGCGTTGCTTCCAGATACGACGACCATGTTCTCCCTCGTAGTGAGTGCCAGCGACGGCCCTTCATCTTCTTTGCGAGTGATTGCCGGTTTCCTGATCCACCCATACATCGGTATTGGACGGCTGCAAGTGGCTCCCAGTCCTACGGACAAGCCAAGAGTTGTGTTGAAGAGTGCGCGAGGCAGGACTTGAACCTGCGGCCTCCCGGTTATCAGCCGGGTGCTCTAACCGACTAAGCTACCCGCGCAACTGCAATCCCGGCGACTCACCTCCCCGTCATAAGATTGACGGAGCGACAAACGACAGAATCAACGCGCAAGCATTCACTCGCTTTCGTCGTCCATCCCGTTAATGGTGATGTACGACGGCAAGGTTAGCACTTTGTCGAAGGAGCGCGAAAGGACAACCTCGTCCAGGCGTTCTCGTGTTCGAGAAAAAGCTGTGATTGGAACTCGAAGTTCTTCTTCAACGCCAAATTCCTTTTGGATGCTGATTCGTGTCTTCACGATGACGCCTTTGTAAGTGCGCTTGACCTTGAACAGATCTGTGATGACGCCAATTTCCCGTCCTTGGTTGTCGAGTACTGCTCGATCGAGCATTTCATCTGGTGCGTAGAGTTTTTCGTCGATGCGGACGGTGTCTCGCCATCGGCGTTGCAATTCACGCATTGACTTGGACAACTTCACAGTGCCATCGGTTCTGATGCTGTGCACCAATTCCTTTGGCAGCGGTGCGAGTTCCGCTGGCTTTCGCATAAACTCGTCAGCGACGCCAGCGTCCACTTGAATTCGCATGGATCGCACACGAGCTTCATTCGGGTGGTGTCGTTCACCCACAATCGTTCCTACTTTCTTATCGTTTACGTAAACATCACGTCGGAGTAACTCCTGGATGTCATATTTGTCGTTCGGCATTTTTCCCATCTCGTTGTGTCGGGGTGTGCCCGACTTATCTCCTCGTCATCTTGAAGGGCTTTATACTCTTTCCCGATTTAGAAGTGATTTCCAATTGCATTTGTCGTATAATTGATGAGAATGCCAATTGAAATTCACTCTATAGTTCAATTTTGACCGATGTCGTATAATTTTCTTTTCAATATGAATTCAAATCCTTATTGAGCGCTTTACTTCAGCCGACCTTCGAATGGAGGGTTGATCCATTATAGCTGCTAAAAGATTCTATATTTCAATTGGTGAAGCAGAACTTGGAGTTTTTTCTCACACCAGGATACCCAA
>DUKM01000109.1:0-5664 GCA_013329255.1 Candidatus Poseidoniaceae archaeon
CACGTGTCTTCTTCATTGGAAACAAAGTCGCCATCGTCATCGCTATCGTCGATGAAACGGCAACCAATGCCTGTTTCACCGTTGAGTGGAACTGTTCCGTTGAGCACACCGACTGTTGTTTTGCACTCGTCAGCCTGATAGCCATCTGAGTTGTCACCAAACCCATCCTGATCGAAATCCAACCACTGGGTTGGTTCGAGTGGGAAGGCGTCGACCGAATCATCCCATCCATCGCCGTCGGTGTCAGGGCATCCGTGAACTGGATTTGTCGAGTTGCCCCAAACGCCAGGGCATCCATCAAGCATCAGACCTGCACCGTTGTTGGTTTGGTCTTCATCTGATAGGTCATAGAATGCGGTCCAACTGTCAGGATAACCATCGCTGTCGTTGTCAACTGCTGCTGCAATGTTATCGGGGAACTTGTCCGGGTTTGTGGCCTCGTTGGAACTGTTATCTCCATAGCCGTCGCCGTCTGAATCCGCCCATTGCGTCGGGTCATTTGCCCACATGTCAGCGCCGGAACTTGTGTTCCACTCTAAGAATTCTCCAAGGTCCGAAGGGTCAGAAGACCCGTCGTTGTCGGTGTCAAGGCACCCGTTTCGGTCTCGCCATGAGGCGCCCCAATTCCACGGGCAAGCATCACCTGTCACAGAGTCGCTGTCGTTATCGCCCCAGCCGTCGCCATCATAATCGGAGTATTGTAAAGGGTTGAACGGGAACAAATCACCTGCTGGACTGTTTGGGTCAAGAGGGGTTGCGCAACAATCTGGACCGGAGTTGTCGCCATAGCCGTCACCGTCTGAATCCTTGGCCTGCTTCCAATTGAGGATAAACTCATCACCGCCAAAGTACGTTGCATCGTTATCCGACCAGCCATCTTGGTCGTAGTCCAGACAACCGAGGCGACCAAGCCAAGAACTGCCCGGACCATCCTGGCATCCATCAATGGTGTCCGCATAGCCATCTGCGTCATAGTCAGAGCAGCCATGAACATAGAACGAAGACGATGCTGCTGCGTTAGGGCATTCGTCACCAAACGGCCCGTTGGCGTTATCGCCGTAGTTGTCACCATCGCTGTCGGCCCATTGATTGCCAAGCAACGGCAAGTCATCGACGAGGTCGAAAATTAGATCCCGATCGGTATCGACATAGATTCGAAGAACACCGACGTCATCGAGGATGTCATCCCAATAAGCAAGGTGAATGGTTCCATTTCCATCAGTTTGTGCCCCTGTTTGACTTCCAACAGTACGGTAACCAAAGGCGAGGCTCGACCAGGTGCTGTTGGATTGATTCGCTCGATGCTTCGAAATTGTGTTCCAAGTGAGTTCGTTGTTTGAGCCGCTGCTCGTCATGAGCAAATAGTGGTCGTCCATCACCACAAGGTCCCAAGCGCCCTCGAGGTTTGAAGCAGGCTGTGGGGCATTAAGCGGCGACCACACCGTGCTGTTCACGCGGCTGTGCAAAGAGGGGAGGAGGCTTGAATCACTGTGGACTGCCATCATTGGCTGCTGACCACCAATAAGATCGAGGTTGAATTGATTGGTGCTTCCGGGAAGTTGCGCCGTGTAACTTGTCCAATTGCTTGCGTTTGGGCTTAATTCATGGACCGATAGGGTTCCCGTTGTGGTCAAAACCGCAGCCATGATTGTTCCGTTTGGCCCAAGAGCAAGTCGCAGGTCAGAAGAGAAGTCGGAAAGGGGAGCAATCGAATGAACATCAACGGCGCTCCCATTCATCACCCACAACGAAAGGTTGGAGGTGGTTTCATCGCTTGTCACCAAGAGGATTGCGAGTGAGCCATCAGCGAGGTAGGCGGCTGATTGTTGATTGGAAACGACCGATCCGGATGAAGAGAGGTTATCGAAGCTCCAAGCGCTTGATGCCGCTGGTTGACGGGCGATTTCTAACACGTTATTTGATGCATCTCGATAGATCAAAACGGTTTCATTGTTGGTTGAGGCCAAGCCCTGGGTCATGACTGAAACAGGTCCATCAAGGCTGATTGAAGAGCGTACCATCGAGGTCGTCCATCCATTTTCAGTTTCAATAGAGGTGAACAGTTGGTTTGTACCTGCCGAGGCGTAAGCGAGCCTTTGTTGGCCCAACACATCGAGGTTGGAGCCAAGGTGTTCGCCAAATTGGCCGGTGCTGACGAGCGTCTGCTCCACAGCAGTGTGGCCAAGTATGGAACGAAGAATCAAGCCGTTTTGAGCATCTGCTTCAAGGATGATTGGGCGCCCAGACTCTGTAACGCTGAAGGCATAGCGTTGGGATTGATTGCTGCTCTCAACGACGGTGGTTTCTTTCCAAACTCCCGCAGGCGTTCCGTCGTTGACGTGTTCGCTGTACAAGGAAGCGTTGTTGTCAAAGGTAAGGAACATGCTGGTTTCACCGCGCTTGGAGGTGCTGAGGTCCAATTGGGTAAGGTTTCCGTCATGCAAGAAGGAAGTGGCTTCCCAATCCCGTTCGGAGTGGATTTGATACACCAAAGTTGTCGGATTTGTGGACAAATCATGGCGGCTGAGAATAATTTCGCTGAGCCCGTCGCCGTCGATGTCCCCCTGCGTTGCCGCAAGAAGTCCGATGTTCTCACCAGTTTGACCCGTTGCCAAAAGTTCCCAGTCTGAACGCAAACCAATCGAAGAGCCGAGAATTAATTCCACCTTACCGCTGTCGCCGGGGTTGGCTTGCATGATTAAAACATCATCATAGCCATCTTCGTTCACGTCACCAGCAGGCTCTATTGTACGTCCAATCAAGGCGTTACTTTGGCCCGACTCGAGGGAATAATCTGGAGCCGAAGAAGCAATCCCAGATCCTGTACCATAGTAGGCCCATATCTTTCCGCTCCGATACGCTGTACCATTGAATGGCTCGTTGAACATGAAATCATCATACCCGTCCGAATTGACATCGCCAAGGTAGTTAATCGTCGATCCCATTAATTGCCCTTGAATATTGGACACAATGCTTTGATCGAGGGTTCCATTGTATCCGTTCTGGCTGCCAAAGAAGATTTCAATTGATGAATAACCAAGTGGATTATCAAAATCGCCGGTGTTTGAGACCAGTAAATCGCTCATCCCGTCCCCATTCAAATCCCCATTGGAGGCAAAAGATTGACCAAACATTGGCCCAGATCTGCTTTGAGTGATGTTGCGCAGGTGGTCAAGGCCACTTGCGCTTCCGTTGAAAATTAGAATTTTCCCGTGGTTTGTCTTTACGTCGGTCACCTGCTCGACGTACCCTCGAGCTGAGGCGACAAGGTCTGCCATTGAATCGCCGTTCATGGTGACTGAGGCGCTGAGCTTCCACCCAAGTTGTTCGGCATCATTACCCGAGGTGTTCCACCAAGCGTTTGACTCGAGACCGCTGCTGTTGCCAAGGTAAACCTGAATTCGACCTGGCGCACCGGTAAAGTTCTCGCTCGTATCGTTCCAACCCGGGGCACCAATCGCAACATCGTGGTAGCCATCGCCGTTAAAATCTCCAACTGCAACACCGTGGGCGAACAATTCATGTTCCATTTCGCCTTGAAGAATCAAGTCTGGTTGTTGTGCGGAGCCATCGCCTGATGCAGATGCAACGCCCGTGGTTGAACCGTAGCGGACGAGCACTCGCCCCGTATCCGAAGCATTTCCGTCATGATAGGGTTCAGCGATGAGAACATCATCGAATCCATCGCCGTTGAAATCGCCCATTACAACAGATCCTTGGCCCGATTCCTGCCCACCAGTGAGGTTGAGGCTCGGAGTTGGGTTGATCCGCCCGGTTTCTTGACCAGAGAGGCTGCGCAGCAAGGACACTTCGACTTGATTCAGAGCGGGACTGGTCGTTGTTACAATTTGCTCGAGCGCATTTGCATCAAGCCCCATTCCGATGTGTGACCGTAGGTCATCGCTGCGTGCCAATACACGATGATCGTAAGATGAACCATCCACGCGGATCAATCGAACTTCGCCCGCTTCAGGCGCGACATAAGCAAGGTGAGCAACCATGTTGTGATCGATAGCGAGTTCGATGTCTTCGCCCACGGGGCCGATGTCAAGAAGAGCATGCGACCAGCGTGTGCCGCTGAAATTTAATTGCCACAGGGATTCGTTTGAATCCCTGAACACGCCCCATTCGAGTTCATTTTCTCGAAGGTTGAGTCTGAAATCTGTTGGGTTGACGTCTTCGAGGATGGTTCGGGTGAGCCATGTGGTTTCTAAGTAGACTTGGCCAGCGTAGGCGACACGGGCCACCTTGATGTCTTGACCATCGGCATACATGATGTATGGACGGCCGTTTTCACTGATGGCCAGTGCGCAATCGACGAGCGTTTCTTCGGTGCTTGGTGCTACGTTATCAACAACAGCATCGGTCCAAGATCCTGTAAAGGTCCGGCTTGCATAATGCACTTCACCTTCGACCGTGCTCCAGCAGAAGTTCATTTTCTCACGCCCAGTAATCACAACATCGGGGGTTCCAGGCGTTATGTTCTCAAACTGATGAAGGGTTGATTGCGTCCATGCGTCCAGTCCAGACTCTTGGCGAACTTCGGCTGATTCAAGTCCGTCAAAGGAGATGAACTCACCAGCAAAGTCGTGACCATAGCCACTTGAAAAGGGAACATGTGCGCTCGTTGGCATCGCTTTGATCTCTTCCTGCAAGGCATCGACCGGAGTTGAATGCGAGACAAGCGGTGCGAAGGATTGAATCAAAAAAAGTACGGTGAGTGCGAGAGCGAGAGTAGGAAAAGATACACTACGCTCAACGGCCATGAAGCCCTGTGACCCCCCCTCATTGAAAACGCTTGTCGAAAAATGCCCATCATGACCCCCGTAGGGGGTCAGGTGAACAACCGCCAACATCGACCAAAAAACGCAGGGGAGAAGTTGACAAAAGAGGAACTTCTCGTGAGGTCATGAACGGCAAGCGTTGGCTCATTTGTGCCGATGGCGTGTGGCCTTCAGAGCAAGTTTGGCGGCCGCTCAAAGAACGAGCTGACGTAATCCTAGCATGCGACGGTGCCCTTCATCAATGCATTGAGCGGGGCTTTGAACCGAATGTTGTGATTGGTGACATGGACAGTGTTGGTGAAGAAGCCATGAAAAAAACGCAGAAAACCATCAAATGGCTGAACGTAGAACACCAAGATTCCAGTGATCTAGCCAAAGCAATTGATCATGCCAGCCAACACGCCCCGCTGAAAATTGACATCATCGGCGTGGAAGGCGGGGCAATGGGCCATCAACTCGCCCCTTATTTCGCCCTGATGGAAGCGCCTCCAAACACCACAATCTATTCGGCTGAAGCCCGTATTGTGTGCGTGAAAGATTCGATGATAGAACTCCACTCTATAGAAAAAGGTAGCCGCGTTTCCTTGTTTGCTTTTGGTGCTGCCAATGGGGTCACATTGGCGGGGTGCGAATGGGTGCTTGAAAACGAAACGCTCGACACGGGCACAAGGGGTCTCAACAACAAATCTCTCGCCTCGAAAATCAGACTCGTCGTTGAACAAGGAGCCGTTCTTTTGTGCGTTGAACCGGATCAAAGCGGACCTTTCGGAAGATAATCACGAAGCATCTCTGAAAACGATCCTTCGCCATCCCATTTTGAAGCATGTTCGTCAACCCGTGCATGCTCCATGGTCGATTCAAAGCCGCCCCAATCTTCGAT
>DUKM01000109.1:6035-12979 GCA_013329255.1 Candidatus Poseidoniaceae archaeon
GTGAACGGAACCCGACCGGGCGTGATGAGGTTCACCATGCCAACGATGGAGGTGTTGCATGTGGTTAGGAAGGAGTGATACCATTCCCCTTTTTCAGCAAGGCGATTGACTTTTTGGGTCAACGCCAACAGCAACGCTTTTTCCTTGCCCGGGGGCGTTATTGCACGGAACATGTAATCCTTATTTCCCCGCCCGTTGGTGCGCAGTCCAAGGACATCCCGTTCAAAACCGACTAACAAATACAGTTCGAAGTGCCGCCAGAAACCTGGCCAAGGGTGGTACCGTTGCCCCTTTCTGCGCCGTGCCTCAAAAGAGAATGACAAGCATGTGCCATCATTGAATTCGAAGGTGAGGAAGGTGTGAGCCATACCGTGCAGGCTGTGAAAGTGATCGACGACGAACCAGACGTCCTTGATCTCATCAGCGTTCACTTCTACCGTATCAGCCCAGTCTTCATCTCGATCCCGAGTGGTTCGCCAGAAAAAATCACGGATGTTGGAGTAACGAATCACTGACCCTTCTATTTCTGCAGTGGTTGTTTTTTCACAATCTGAATTCCAATTGGCATCCAGCTGGGGCACGCGAGGACGCACCCGCACCATCCATATCAGAACGCAGAGACCGATGACAGTAATTTTGAAAGCCACCACATAGGCGAAGATCATCAACCATTGCGCCATCTTACCTCACCACTTGTGCCAAATACGCAAATCCTGATCCCACCAATCCATTGCCCCATCCGGTTGTTGGCGCCAAAGGGTACCACTGTCGTCGGTTGTGGTCGGCATGCCTTGCGGGTCGGGTGAACCATCGGGCAGAATTGTTGGTGTTGGGCCGAGGGAACGTAGAGCCGGTTGTTCACCCTCTTCCTTGACCCGTACAAGCATGAAAAAGACGATGAAGGCGACGATCAAACCAAGCGCCCCGATTGAATACCAGCCAACTGATTCCGTATCTGTTTCTTCACCGAATGAACGGCTTGGAAGGGCTGCAGATTCATCGGCTGTGAGGTTGGCACCGGGTGACCGAACGAGGTTAAGGCCGTGGATTGTACGGATTTGTTCATTGTTGATCACTTCGAGGCTGATCAGATGGACCCCTGCAGGCAACACTGAGCAGTCATACGTCTCGCTGGAAGTGCCAGGTTGTTGCTTGCCTTGAACAGCCCAAATCTTGTCAAACGTGGTGAAGTCGACACCCGCCATATTCGGGACCAAGGTGATCAGGCACGGTGTGTCAGTTGAGTTGCCTCCGCCGCGAACATCGAGCGAAAAGGCGGGTGCAGGTCGATTGTGAATGGTGATGTTAAGCCAAGATTCAGTCGTCTGACCAAGGTCGTTACGATAGGCTTCCTTCAGCATGTATTCGCCGGCTGGCCAGCGAGAGCAATTGAGGGCTGTTTGGTTGTCGAGCACGGTGAAGGGAGCGCCGGTAAACGTTCGAACACCTTCCGCCGCATACCGAGGGCCTGTTTCATCAGCAAACACACGGTCAATCATGCATGCATCGCCTGTTTCAATCCAAGCAGGTGCATCCAGATCAAGGGTGATTTGAGGGGTTTTCAACGCTGGGCGAAGCACATAAGTCGGCAATTGAACCGTGGTGATTGTTTCACCGTCTTGGTTGACGATCTCAAGGCGTAATGCATGCTCACCCTGTGCCCATGCATCATACACCAGGCTGGCGTTTGATTGGCCAGAAAAGGACATGCTGCGGCTGTCGTGAACTTCACGATCTTTGTGAACACCATACAAACGAAGTTCGATGTTGGTGAAGTCGTTGGTTGTGTTCATGATGACCACAACTCGAATGGCGTCAGGTTCCCCGTCTTGATTCAAATCCAAAGTATCGTTTCGAAGTGCAATGAGGTTCAATCCTTCCGCTTCAAGCGCGTCATCAACGGCAGAGGGTTCGGCCGAGGCCGTGAGGCTCAACCCGAGTGGTGCCACCATGCTGCAGGTGAGAATCAACAACATCAGCACGCTTCGCCTCTGAAGTTCAAACATCTTCGTTCACCTCCATGGCTCCTGCTGGCATCGGCAAAGGAGGAAGGTCCTGCAACGCAATCATTCCGGGAAGCGGAAGCTCTTGGCCCATTTCTTCAAGGGTGCGGGATTGTTTTTCTTCAAACAAAGCGTCTTCGAGATCTGCATCATCCTTGCCTGAGCGAACAAAGAGCGCTGCTCCTGCCCCTGCGATGAATCCTAAGCCGATAACGAGGTATGTGAGCCAAGAGGCTTCTGGGCTTTCACCAAGAATGGCAACCGCTGCAGCAAACTCGCCGTATTCATCCGACCAGCCATCGTTGTTCGAGTCAACGCACCCTTGAATGTCACGTTTCGAACTACCAGCCTGCTCTGGACAATCATCCCTGAACGCACCAAGAGGAACGTCACCGAAACCATCACCATCGAGGTCGCGCCATTGCAGTGCCTCGGTAGGGAATGCGTCTGCTGTGCCTGCGGGATGGGCCGCCCAAGAAGCGGTTGGGTCTGACCAACCATCGCCATCGGTGTCCCTGCACCCAAGTCGGTCGAGCATGGAAGTGCCTCGGACTTCAGGGCAAGCATCGCCTTGGTTACCGTCTTCATTGTCGCCGTAGCCGTCGCCATCTGAGTCGCGCCATTGAGTCGGTTCGTGGATGAAAGCATCGCCTAGATCCGACCAGCCATCGCCGTCTGTATCAGCACAACCCCAACGGTCTCCACCTGAAGAAGGCCCAACTGAAGTGCCGGCCTGATCGGGGCACACGTCGGCGGTTGTACCGCGTGGATTGTCGCCGCGGCCATCGCCATCGATGTCATGCCATTGAGTTGGATCCATGGGCCAAGCATCGCCGCGCCCTCCAGGGCTTGCAAGCCATGCGCTTGTTGGGTCGGACCAGCCGTCTTGATCGCTGTCGGGGCAGCCCCATCGATCAAACGTGGAGGAACCTTCTGTGGTTTTGCATCCATCGCCGCGATAAGCATCTCGGAAGGTTTGGCCGTCGAAGTACTCCGTGTTGTCCCCATAGCCGTCGTCATCGGTGTCGTACCACTGGCTCGAGTCTTCGGGGAAGGCGTCAGAAAAGCCTGCTGGATGAGCAATCCAATCGTCTGTTGGGTTTGAAAATCCATCCTTATCGGTGTCTCGGCAACCCAAGCGGTCGGCGTAGGAAATCCAACTGGATTCAACTTCTTCAGGGGAAGAGAATACGCATACATCGCCCTCGTATCCTTCGAGATTATCGCCATAACCGTCGCCGTCGGTGTCCCTGTACTGAGAAGGGACGAATGGGAAATCGTCGACTTGAGAAGCGCCGTAGGTTCGATTGTCACCCCAGCCGTCTTCATCTGTGTCCAACCACTGTGTAGGGTTATCTGGGAAATCATCGACGAGGTTTGCGCCCTCGGTTTGGTTGTCGCCCCAACCATCAAAGTCGCGGTCGCGCCATTGTGAATCTTCGAGAGGGAAGGCGTCTGAACCGTTGCTGATGGTCCAATTGACATCACCATCGGAGTATGAATCGCCGTCAGTATCGGTGCAACCGTAGCGATCACCGCTTGATGATCCTGTGATGAACGGGCAAGCATCCGGCATGGTTGCGTTGTAGACATGGATGCCAATTCCCCATGCTTCACGGGTTACATTCCAGTCGTCGTCTGCCCAATTATCGCCATAACCATCAGCGTCGGTGTCGTTCCACTGGGTGCTGTCAAGCGGGAAAGCATCGCCCATGCCAGTTGGATGAGCGTACCAGGCCGTTACGCCATCGAGACCACCTGGGTCTTCATCAGAAAATCCATCGCCGTCCGAGTCAAGGCATCCGAATCTGTCCATGGTCGAGTAACCCCGTCGATACGGGCAATGATCGCCCTGATAGCCGTCAAGATTGTCACCGTAATTGTCGTTATCGCTGTCGAGCCATTGAGTTGGTTCGAGATAGAATGCGTCCGCACCGTTTTGTGCCAACCAACTGGTGTCTGGGTCGGACCAACCGTCGCCATCCGTATCGATGCAACCCTTTCGGTCGTTCGAGGAAGAGCCAACGGTGTCGTCGCAGTCGTCATCGATGTCGACAAATCCGTCTTCATCGCTGTCTCGATTGGTTTTGTCAATGGACGGTGTGATGGTGTAATCATAGCCATCGTTGCACCACGAATCGTCAGCCTGGATTTTGACATAGACATAACTCTGAGTGGAAACGGTGGTCGACAGCGTCTTCGATGCGGCGTTGTCATCCACGTAGGCATCGACGATGGTTCCGCCCTGAGGGTTGAGCAAAGAAATACGCCCCATCCAGCCGTCGCCCGGGCACCACCAAGCCGGCCCGTTCATGGTGCCGGAAAATGAGATTTGCACGATGTCGCCTTTCTTCGCCTCGACCTTCCAATAGTCGGCCTGATCGTTGCCAGCATCGCAATCCGGATCGCAGACATAACCGCTGGACGTCACTCCATCCGTAAGGGGTGTTGCGCTTTGAATATCGTTGTCCGCTTGGACCGGTGGCAAGGTGCACAGCAACAGCGCGGCGAGCCAGAGGGCAAGCACACGCTTCGCGAGCATGGTTGCCCAAGTGGTGATGTGCTAATGAACACTACCCGTCGGAAAGAACACCCTACGGGTGACTTGAGAATCCTCTTCTCAAGACTGATATCGCGCTGCGAGAATCAACTCGTCTGCGGAAAAGAACGGCATGCTCAACCCGCTTTCGGAGCTGCTGTTGACCACGCTGTGAGCTGTGGCGATGTCGCCACGAACGAACTTGATGTACCGTTGTTCTTCATTTTCTTCGAACGGGTGAAGCCCGACGTTTTCTTGATAGGCAATACCAATCCAAGAACCATCTGGCGATGTGACGGTCTCAAAGAAATCATGCAAAGCGTGCGTATCGCCGCTGCTTTCTTCGTAATCAGTAACGGTGTGAAGGGGGGTCGGATCAACGATTTTGAAATCCCAAACATCCCCTTCCATTGGGTGGTGAAGGGCGCCTGCATACAGGTACCAATCCTTGCCAGCAACATAGCCATCTTCAGAGTTATTTTGATCATAATCTAAACCATAAAACGCTAGGCTGACCACCTGATCTTCAGAGATTGAAACAAAGGGATACATCTGAATTCCACGATCGAACGCCGTTGCATTCCAACTTGACCAAGCGCTGCCGTTGTCGTATGAAACTGCAACCCTCAACTCCCAAGCGCCTGTGTTTCCATTTGGACAATCCGCCCAAGCCACGACGACCATGCCACCTTCGTTGTTGTTGACAACGGGGTAACCCTCTGGACAATTGCCTTCTCGTGGTCCAACTTCAACGGGGCTTTGCCAAGTGCCTTCGCCAGGCCCCGGGCCTGTTCCTCGACCGTAGTCCGCACTGACACGCACTTGCACGTGCCCGCTTGCTGAGTCTGCATCTTCTTGAGCCACGAACACATACGGGCCGTCGTTTTGAGCGGAGATGGTTGACCAACCTCCGGGCATAGCGTAGCATTGTGAATAGGGGGCTCTTCCGGTTTCGGAATGATAGTACCAGTATCGCCCTGAATCACCAGTGCATTCAGGAGGACTTGCTCCCGAATTGCCGAGGTAGTGAATGATGCCATCGCCTTGTGCTGCAACCCACGGCCTGTCATCCGCAGCCATGGTTTGCATGCGTTCGCAAACGGTTGGTGAAATGTAGGTGTTCCCACCGTCTTCAAACATGTGCCACCAGTTGTCTTCCAATGTGGTATCAAGGAAGTAAACGACGTCGTTGCCATCGACGGCAATATCGCCTTCGTCTCCGAGGCATTCGGAACCGGAACCAGCAACGGAGCCAAGAATGGAATTGGTCATTGGGCCAGGGGTTGGTTCGAAGTTATCGCCATGGCCCCATGTTTCGCCACCATCGTTAGAAATCCAGAACCATGAGGCCCAATAATCCCAAGATGTCATTTCTCCATCTTCGCATGCGTACCACTGATCTAAATCTCCGCCGATGACGGGAGCGAACGGGTTGCCTTCTCCTCCCCAACGCAAATCCTTGTGAGCGGTCACGAAGAGGTTGCCTTGCTTGTCGATTGAAAGGCTTGGCTCATAGCCAATGCCATAGCCTTCATAGCCTGCATCCTGCCCGTTATCAGGGTCGATGCATTCGTCGTGACGAGGCATGTATTCTGGTTCGCCCCAAGAGAAATAGACCTGATCGCCGACTAAATTTTCTTGTGCTTCGGCTGGATTCAGACCGTTGGCGATTGATGTGCCCCAAAGGGCTGAAAGAAGCAAGGCGATGAGGGCAACTGCAATGGTGGCGCCAATCGCCATGTTGAGTTCCTTAGCCGCACTCGAACCCGCTGACGGAGCCTCTGTTTGAGGGGATTGAACAAGAATCGCATCCTCTGCCATGAAGGTCGGTACCTTCGCTTCTCTTTGGAGGTTCCCACTCAGCGTCAATGAAGGGCTTATTGTGCAACCAAAGAAGCGTAAATTGCCTCATATGCTTCTGCGTTGTGTTCGTAGGTGTACATCGAGAGGACACGCTCCCTGCCGCGTTCAGCCTGTTCAACACGCCCGTCAGGATCGTTAAGCGACCGGCAAACGGCCTTCGCCAAGTCGCTTGAGTCGCCGGTTGTAAACAGTTCACCAACGGTTTTGTCAATCATTTCTGTGAGCGGGGCTTGGTTCACCGTAACAACGGGTGTACCGCTGGCTAAGGCTTCCAAAGGAATGAGCCCTTGACCCTCATAATAGGAAGGGTAGACCACCAAATCCGCTGAACGGAAATGCTGTGCTAATTCTTCAAAGGGCATGCCTGGTTGGATAAACACCGCATGACCAACGCCCAATTGCTTTGCTTGCTTCAACAAGGTCTTCGCCATGTGGCCGCGTCCAACGATGCACAGCCTTGTGCCTGGATGCTGTTCAAGAATTTCCGGCATTGCCCGCAACAAAGTTCGGTGACCTTTTCGAGCCACAAGCCTGCCGAC
>DUKM01000109.1:13370-13832 GCA_013329255.1 Candidatus Poseidoniaceae archaeon
CGCTTCATGAGCCAATTGTTCATCTTCATCGTCGGTGTTGCTTGGTCGGAACACAAGGTGATCAACACCGTACAAAATTGTCTCACATCGCCAATCTTCGGGAGGAGCGTACCAACGCTTGAACTCCTCTTTTGTTGATTCACTGATCGCTACACTGACCGAAGAGCCGTCGATCCCGGCCTGCTCGTAACGAGCGTACCAGCCACCTGTCGTCAGAATGGCCAAATCGTTCGGATTCTTCCATGTCGCAGATTCGCGATGCTTGGCTGCCAGCTTCATGCCTTCTCGCTCGCCGATCCAACTGCCATTGAGGGCAGAGACAACTGGAGCGATGTTGGCTTCAATCCATTCGAATTCCTTTCGCTTCCAACTCACGAGGGGCAACAAGGTGTGAACCACGTCAATAGGGGCGCTGAGATGCAGTTGTTTCAAGGCGCGCAAAGCATGTTTCCCGTATGAACG
>DUKM01000109.1:14226-24043 GCA_013329255.1 Candidatus Poseidoniaceae archaeon
GCACGGGTGATGATGGTGATGCTGTGGCCGCGCGCTGCCAAATGACCAGCCAAATGGAACACAACGGAACCGATTCCCCCCCACCGTGGAGGGTATTCACCGGACACCATTGCGATGTGCATGGAGGTGCGAATGTGTGCTTCGGTTTCAATGTCACCGAATGAAGACCCCTCAGATTCAAATTCTCGCTCCAATGCTTTCAAGGGGGTTGCGTTTGTGGCAAGGTACATGGGCGAAAAACTCCCTGTCACCGTCACGGTGATACTTCCAACTCGAAACGAAGAGGAAGCCTTGGCACCAACGATTGATGCAATCCCGCGTGGATGGTGTAAAAACCTCGAAATCATGATTGTGGACGGAAACTCAAGCGACCGAACTCGAGAGATTGCTTTGGAGAAGAAAATCCGAGTTCACCTTGAGGACCGAAAAGGATACGGCCGAGCCTACCGAACTGGATTTGATGTGGCTAAGAACGACATCATTGTCACCATGGACGCGGACTGCACCTACCCTGCAGAACTCGTTCCAACGCTGGTCAAGCGCCTGCTTGATGACGATCTTGATTTCATCACCTGTGACCGTCTATCGCTTGCTGAAGAAGGCTCAATGCCAGGTATTCACGGGTTTGGAAACTGGGCGCTGTCCTTCACCGCACGCATTCTGTTTGGCTATGGCATCAAAGATTCTCAGTCCGGCATGTGGGTGTTTAGAAAATCCATCTTTGACAACGAAGCAATGAGGCCGACCAACGATGGCATGCCGCTTTCAGAAGAAATGAAGATCCTTGCTCGTCGCGTGCTTGGGAAGAACAAGGCCGTCGAAATCTCTGTGCCGTACAGGCCACGGGTTGGCGAGGCTGAAATTCACACATGGGGCGACGGTTGGAAGAACTTCAAATTCCTCTTCGCTCGCCGAGTAGGCCTTCACCGAACTCGAACCCCGTGGGGCAGCAGGGATTCAAACCCCGATTCAACAAACGGCGACTTACCCGAGCAAGCTTGAGTTGAGCGAGCATGACGTTTTGGCATCAACGCTGGGATGACAATCAAACCGGTTGGCACCGCGATGTTGTCAATGATTTATTGATCAAGCATTGGCCAAGCCTCAACCTCGAACAGGGCACCAACGTGCTTGTGCCGTTGTGTGGCAAAAGCATCGACATGCATTGGTTGGTGCAACAAGGGCACAGCGTTACGGGCATTGAACTCGTTGAAACGGCGGTTGAGGCTTTCTTCAACGAAGCCAAAAAGACACCAACCATAGAATCACTTGGAGAAATTAAGCGATACAAGGAGGGCAAAACAACACTGCTTCAAGGCGATGTTTTGGCGATACAACCTTCGATGGTTTCCAGCGATGCCTGGTACGATCGAGCGGCGCTCGTCGCTCTCCCTTCAGCCATGAGGCCTGCCTATGTCGATCAAATACGGGCACTTTGTCAACCAGGTTCAACAGGGCTGATGATTACTTTTTCTTACCCGCAAAACGAAATGCAAGGACCGCCATTTTCACTTCCAGACGAAGAAGTTCTCAGATTGTTTGAACCAGAGTTTGAGGTGGAATTGTTAGAACGCATTGCGCTTGAAGATGAGAAGCAACGGGGTTTAACGAGCGTTCATTCAGCAGTCTACAAATTGACTCGAACGTAATCAAACGTTGTCCCAATCAAGGTCAGTGCCTTTCAGTGGTTGGGGTTCTTCTTGCTTACCTTCTTGCTCCGCTTGTACTTCCGAAGCCCCATCGACCACGCCACCTTCAAGCGAAACAACCGCATTCTCATCGGCGGGTTCTGGGGCTTTGATTGTTCCAAACGCATCCCAAGATTCGATGAGGTCAATTTCAGCAAGCCGTGTTCGACGGCGAGCAGCGAGCAAAGCGATTCCAGTGAGGATTCCAATAAACGCAACAACGCCCGCAACCAGAATCATTGGACGGTTATCGCTGGCTGGTTCTTCGATTTTGAGGGTGACGCTGAGCACCTCAACGGTGGCGTCGTCGCCCGTTCCATCGGTTGCAATCACCTTCATGCTTGGGCGTCCAGCAGCCTCGGGTTGGAGTTCCAGCATGCCGGTCCACACGTTCTCATCTGCGCTTTGTGTCAGGTTCATCTCCCAAACTTGAAGGTTAAACTTGACCGTCACTCGCACATCATTGGTCGTTCCATCAGCGTCTTCCATGGTGACCGATACCGTGAGTTGGTTGACTTCACCAGCGATCAACGTCGAAGGGGAGTAGAGTAAGTTGGAGAGACGCGGCAGGCTTGACTGGACCGTTAGGTTGGCAAAGACCTCATCAACACCACCTCGGCTGTCTTCGATGAAGAGTGATATTTTGTGTTCGCCTGGTAGGAATTTTACTTCATCAAGGCTTTTTGTTGAAAGGATAACATAGGTGCCATCTGGTGCCCATTGACGCCATTCACGGGTAACCATGTCATCGTCTGCATCGGTTGATTCCTCGCTCAGATAGATCGTTCCTCCGGCTTCAATCGAGTCTCTATTTGTGGGGGTTAACATCACAGCAACTGGATCTGATTGGCCAACGGTGAGTGTGATGAACTGGCTGGAAGTAAGCCCCGTTTCATCTTCAAGGGTGATTTCCATGTTGTGGGTGCCAGCAGGGAGCATGCTGATGTGTGTTATTTCTGGCGAAACTGCAGAGAGCAGAGGTTCTGTCAACAAGTCGCTTCTCACGGTCATGGTGAAGTTGTCTCCATCGTAATCTGTCGAAGGGACTGCGTTCCAAAAGATCGAGTCCGAGGAACGGAAGATTTGCCCATCTGCTGGTTCCACCAAGGCCAATTCGGGAGCGGATGGAGACACTTCGATGGTTCGCGTGACCACCACTGGGTCATGGATGCCGTCATCCAAACTCAAGGAGATGATGTGGGTTCCCGAGGAGAGTCGAGTGTCAAAGATCAGCCAATCCTCGCCAACAGGCGTCAGTCGCCCATCCAAGTCACTCGACCAAACGACAATGAGGTATTCAGAGCCGGCAAATGGCTCCTGCTCAGCGCAATGCCAACTCCCATTCACGGGGAAGGTGGAGCATGCGGCGTCATAGTCGCCTGAACCGTTTGCAGAGAACCATATCAACTCTGAAGATGAATACGTTAAGGTTTCACTTGGGGTCGAGATGTCTGCTTGAGGGAACGAGTTTTCGACAGGAACTAGCGTAGAGGAAGTCTTGGTGGCGTTAATGTGTTCAGGCCGGTCATCAACCACCCGCATCTCAATGCTATGGACGCCACGAGAAAGGTGACCTGTCCAGACGTTTGCCCCTTCTTGGTTTGACCATCCGAGTTGCCCATCGAGGCTTGACCACCATTCAACCTCAAGGGTGTCACCTTCCGGATCGATCGTAGTGGATCCGTCAAAGGTGACCGTTTCTTGACTTTCATTCCCGTTGCGCTGAACTTCGAACACTGGTGTTGGAACTTCATTGTAAATTTCCACAGGAATGGTGTATGTTGAAGGAGCATTGATGCCATCGGAGGCATAGAGGGTCAAATCGAAGGTTGAAGGTACGGTCTCTTCCATCGTTAAATTCATCCAAATTTCACTTGGGCAGGATGCAGATGTGGTTTCGGATTCGATGTAGGACCTCTCAATCCAGCAGGTCAATGCATCACCTTCGGGATCTGAGATTCCGCTGATGTTGAAATGAACACTCTGTGTCCTTGGAATGATTAGTTCTGACCATGGCGTCATTGCAGGTGTGACATCAAAGACAATTGTAGGTGGTTGATTGACAAGTTCAATGGTTCTGGTTTCTGAGACACAATGCCCTGCATCGTCACACACTTCCAACGTGATGACATGAATACCATCAGATAATTGACATCCCATATTCAGATAATTTGTATTTACCGTGAATGGAACCCCATTGGTCATATCTTGTTGAGTAATTCCCTGCCCATTGCCCACTCCCTGTCCGTTACATGACGCCACAATATCACCATCGAGGTCACTTGTCCATGTGAACGAGAGTTGATCATCATCAAGGTCCCAAGAATCAGAGGCATTGAATTCCACAGGTCCTTGCGAAATGAACACTCCCGAATCAACTGGAGTAGACCACATCACGAATGGTGGTTGGTTGGCAAGAGGCAAAATACAATTGACAAAACGGTCTTGGTCGAGCACCAATGATGTCGTGTTTGAAACACTGTCATAACCACATGAAACGCTGATGCTGTTGTCAGAAGAAGCCCCTGTGTTGGTCCATCGTTGACCGATGAAGTCAGGCAGTTGCACGTAACCAAGGTCGTTTGTCGACTCCTCAACCGAGGGTTCGAATTGTGCAAAAGAGGTGTTGACATTGGCGTTTGGAATACCGTTGGTGAAGTTGTTTACCACCCACACTGTGATGTCCCAAGCCACATCGATGGTGGCTGAACCAGCGATGCTTGCCAACGTCAAATCCACGTTCACTGGTTGGTGCAGGTGCAAGTCTGAGGTGCTATCGAGTTGGATTTGGTGTGCGCCCGTTGTATCGGTGAAGCCAGACCAATTGACTTGGCTGTTCTGTAAGACGATGGAACCACTGCATGCAGCGGTCACGCTGTTGCCCGTTCCAGAAAGGGATATGTGATCAATGAGGGTCAAACAAGCCGTTCCTGTAAACTCAGTTCGACTGATCGAGGAAGGGAAGTTTCCATTGTTGTTGGCATCCCATTCAATGCCGCTGTGGTTGCCTGTCATTATGATTTGATCAAGGTTAGCCGCTGCATGGTTGAGGGATATCGCAGGGACATCAGGCCCTTCCAAGTCGATTGTGGCGCCGTGGAGTTGGACCCGCCCGCCTTGTTGGCCAAGGGTGAGCCCTTGGTTGTCGACAAGGAGCGGTGAACGCGCTGGGTTGTTATCTGAAAGGTTGAGCCCGTACAACCACAAGTCAACTGAATTAAGCGCATAGAGGCCAGAACCGGAAGAACCGGTCACGGAACAGTTGCGGCATGTGACGTTGCCCGAAGAGGATTCAATGTCGTTTGATTTTTCATAGAACAAACCGGCTTGATCGCCCAGAGGTGCTGTTGCAGGATCCCCGCCGTTGTCGGTTGCTGTCAGGTTTTGCAAGGTCACGTACCTCGCATCGTACACATGAGCGCCAGATTGGCCGTTTGAGGCGAGGTGCAAGCCTTCGACAATCACAGTGGCTTTGTCGATGAACAATCCGTCTCGTGTGTTGTTGTGAAGGTGCCAAGTAGAGCCTTGCATGGCTCCACCAGAAGTTGAAGAAACCCCCGGGCCGACTGAACCCGCCACGGTGAGTCCGTCGAAGTGAGGCGCAAAGAACGACGAGCGTACGGCAACACCAGCTTCATGGGGACCTTGTCCAGGATCGCCTGAATTCAGCACCGTCAGATTGCGGAAGGTCGTCGAACTGTCGACGAAATACAGCCGAACGCCAACGGTTGTTGAATCTTCAACCAGCGTGTTCTCAAACCATGCTCCGGTGGCGTTCACATCGATTGCTGCGAAACCAATGTTGGCTGTTGTAGCGCCTGGGCCGCCCGTTCCACGAACGGTGAGGTTGGTGAAATCTGCTGTTTCATAGTTGGTGTAATTGGTGTGATTCAACTTGTCGACATAGACGCCTCGGTACATGGAATTGGTCACGGTTGCGTCCTTGACCACCGCCCGAGTGTAGCCGCCATCATCGACGTGTCGAATGACGATCCCAGTGTCTGATTTATCGATGGAGATGTTGGTCAACAGCGGTTGGCTGTCTTCGACCCAAACGCCTGCTGCCATGGCCCAAGATGAGCCACTGATGTTGTCCATGACGATGTTACGAAGCAAGCCGCCAGAGCCGCCCCATATGTTGATCGCACGCGTCAAGTGATCGGTGAAGTACGCACCATCGACGATGGGGGTTGACCCTGCTCCAATGGAGAGTCCAAGCCCGTAGCGCCAATCGTTTTGAATTGGAACCATTCGCCCTGCTTGGTCGATGTACAAATCCCGAATCACTGGGGATGAACTGCTGAACAAATCAAGTCCGACTCGATCCGGATTGATGATGGTGAGGTTGGTGAACAAGGGGTTGCTTCCAAACATTGTCACCCCGTAAATCCCATCTTCGATGGTGAGGTTGTGAATCACCGAGCCGCGCCCGTTGGAACTGCTGTTGAATTGGATGCCCTCATGGTCCGAAGAGGCAAACGAATACATCACAACTGGGCAACTGCTCGTTCCTTCAACCGTCAAACGCCCCTCGACGAAAATCCGTGCACCTGCACCGAGTTCAATCTGGGTGCAAGCGCTTACAATGAGTTCATCGAACACTGCAACGGTGTATGAAGTGGTGACCGTGACGGTGCCTGACCAAGTGGTTTGGGCCCTTGCTGCGGTGTAATCTATGGGTGATTCTTCCGACTCAAGCGCATCAAGTGGATTCGTCGTCATGCCCGCAAGAGGCGTGAAAAGCAACAAACAAACCAAGACAAATGCCGACCAGTGGCGATGTGTCTTGGTGTCCATGAAGTGAGGTCCATGCAAACGCACTTCAAGGATTCGGCTTCGTGTGCTTCATTCTAGCACTCGACGTACAAGACCTTGATTCGCAACCAATAAGGCGGGACCGTTGCTGGACGGAGCATGCCTGAGGCGTTTGTGTTGTTCAAAACCCTACCTTCTCACGAGCGAGAGGTGTACCTTGCGCTCAGCGAACACGCATCAATTGCTGAAGTCCATGCTCTGTATGGGGAGTTTGATCTCCTTGTCCGCGTCAGTTCGGAAAACGCAGGAGAACTGACTTCTCTGTTGATGCGAGAATTTCGCCAAATCTCTGGCGTGAAGGAAACTCAAACGCTTATTGCGGTCGAATACTGAGGTGAAGTTATGGCAATTGGATTTGTTTTGATTACAACACAACCGGGACGAGAACACGATGTTCGTGCAAAACTTGACAGCATCGAGTACGTGACAGATCGTTGGATGTTGTTTGGTGAATACGATTTGATCGCTCGGGTGCAAGCGGATGATGAGTACACCCTCACACGGTGCATCGTCGAAGACATTCGAGTCATCGAAGGCATTGCCGACACCAAGACACTCATTGGCGCCGAACTTTGATCACAGCAGCAAATGAAGCTGTGATTCCAGAGACTTTGCGGCGCGCGGGCAACCTGCTGCTCGATGCAGAGTAATCGCTTCGCGCAATGCAATGCGTCGCATGTTTGGCTCTAACTTTGATTTGCAGGTCCACCAGCGAGCATGAAGGCGATGGAGGGTGGCGCTGTTGGAAGAGGCCGTTGGCTCAGCCGTTGCTGAAAATGCGTTTTTTGCTTTTTCCACATCCGTTTCGCTCAAGAACTCGACGAGTGAGAGGCGCAGCCCATCCGCTCGAACCGAATTGGTCTGTCCTTCGATTGCGTCTTGCATTTCTTGAACCGCTTTCGCCCGCTCGTTGGCAGTTTGAGCGGAAAGCAGGTGGGCTTTTGCTTCCATGCCCTGCAACAGAGGTTGGGCGAGCCCTCCAATTCCAGCAAGGGAAGTTCTGAGGCGTTGAGCCTTTTCGAAATCGCCCCCTCGCAAGGCTAGAGCATGTTGAATCATGGACATGGCCACAATCGTCACTGAACGCTCATCCGAAGCCTGTTCGGAAATGTCGACTATGGACAAGTAGTGCTTGATGTCCTTTGACAGCGATGCATCTTCCTGTCCAAACACGCAATCATCGAGCCGACGAGCGGCGGCGGCGAGGGCCATACGGTTGGCTTCACTCGGGGCATCGGAAGTCAGACCGGCTTCAATGAGTTCCTCCGCATCGGAAACCCTGCCTTCCAGCATCGCCAAGCCAAGGGCGACTTGACGTGACTTCGCCGCATCTTCAATCCCCTCAAGGTGTCGACGAACGTGGTCTGGTTCGCACCGTTCAATGGCCACCTTACCAGCAAGGTAATGCAAATGTGAAGGCGCTGAAGACACTTTGATCGCCTGTTCGAGCAGAACTGAAAATGCACCAGAGTGCGTCTCCAACAATGGCGCCATTTCTGAATCAAGTTGGGCATCGATCCCTTCTTCAAGGCTGGCGATTCGATGATAGAGCAAGATGACATGGTCGTCGGCGGTTTCTGCTAACGCCTTCCAATGTTCGACTGCTGCCTTATGCAATTGCCGTTTTGCATCTTCGTCGAGGGCAGAACGGCGCACATTTCGCACCAAATGTTGGATTTCCATTTTTTCAAGGTTTGAAGTCCAACGCAAAAAGGCATAATCATCCAAGGTACCAACAACTTCGCTGTCAAACGCCTTTTTGGCTTCAATGGGCATTGGCACCATGACGATGTGATCAAGGCCCGAACGGGTGGATTCGTCGAGGGTGGAAAGAACAACATCCTCCACATAAGATTGGACATCCGCTCCAGCCTCTGGCAGCGGCGCCCCGTCTTCATGAAGTAAAATGGCCAGTGGGTGACCACCAAGGCTCTCTGCGACATGGAGCCGTTCGCCTTCCTCGAGTGATTCGCCCAACAGCAGTGCTGCGTCTTTGACTTCGAGTGCTGGAACGGTGATGCGGGGCAGTTGGTCCGCAAAGGAAAATGGCTCCCTGCCAATCAACAGCATGTGAGCGGCTTGAGCGCTGTCAAGAAGACCGCAGAAGGAACTGATGGAATCGCTGTGGCGTTCCGGAATCAGGTGTGCGTCATCAATGACCAAGACTTCTCCCTTGCATTTGAGGGCGGCAAATTCAGCAAGCGCTTCGTGGTTTTTCGGAAGTGGATCCTTGAATCCCCATTGTTGGCACAGGGCGTGGAGATCTGTAAAGTCGTCAACTGAGGCCCATCGGACGTTTGTTCCCGAGGCAAGGAGTTCCTCACTCACAAGACCGCCGAGGGTTGTTTTCCCAATGCCTGGAAGGCCACTGAGGACCAAACAATGCTGTTCTTGAATGTTCTTGATCACTTTTTCTGCAAGGTGAAGACGTCCGTGGATTTCTCCGAGGTGAGGGAGATTTCCGAATGATTTCCCGCGAGAGGTTTTCTTCGTTTTCTTTTCATCACCCAGTTGCTCAAACGCTTTTCGGCCTGATTCGGTGAGATGATACACATGCCTTCGCCTTGAACCGCCACCGATGACGTGAGCCTTTCGCTTGAAAACAAGCCCGTTGTCTTCGAGGCTATTGAGCGGGGAGTTCAACGCACTGCGCACCACACCCAGTGCTTCGCTGATTCCGGGAAGCGATAGGTGTCGAGTCACGTCCCATGCCTTTTCCATGGTTGGTGAAAAACCACCAAGCCAGCGTAATATACGCTCCTGTGGTGCTGAAATGGAATCAACCATGGCACTTCCCATGAACGAGCCGCTTTCTAACCACCGCTTTCCATGCATCAATCAAAGTGACTCAAGGGGTTTCCTTTTTTGGGGGCGGCGACGAGCAGAACGCATGCCTGTCACCCTCGCTTCGGTGGATTTCCCCAAGCGCCCGGGTGTTTATTTGTTCAAAACCAACCAAGGGCGCGTCCTCTATGTTGGGAAGGCAACGAAACTGAATGAACGAATTCGCTCCTATTTTGCTCAAACTCCAGACCGGCAAATGATCCCCGAACTTGTCAAGCGTTCCGATGACATTGAGTGCATCGTCACCAATTCGCCAGAAGAAGCCTTGATCCTTGAGCGCCAACTGATTCGCCAGCATAAACCGCGGTATAATTCAATGCTCAAGGATGACAAATCATACCCCTATTTGGTGTTAACAAAGGAAGAGATTCCGAGAATCATGTACACCAGGCACCCCCCAAAAGCAAGCCTGAGATGGGGGCCGTTCCCAAACGCTGGTGCTGCAAAACAAGTCATGCAATTGCTGCGGA
>DUKM01000109.1:24414-27729 GCA_013329255.1 Candidatus Poseidoniaceae archaeon
ATGCACATTGGATTGTGCGCTGGACCTTGCATTGATGCAACGGGATACACTCAGCGCGTGAACACCGCTCGTCGAATCTTAAACGGTGACGCTGTTGCTTTGCTGGAAGAATTAGCTCAAGAAATGGATGAGGCTTCTGAATCAATGGAATTCGAGCAAGCAGCGGCTCATAGAGACACCATACGAGCGGTCCGTGCAACAACAGGCCAACACGTTGTATCGAGCAAAGTCTACCGTGATTGCGATGCGATTGGTATTGTAGCACAAGGAGAAATGGCTGCCGTGGTGGTCATGCATGCCGATCAAGGTGTGGTCAAGGGTCAAGAGGTGTGGCCGATGGTGCATCGAGGTGACCTTGGAGAAACTGTGGCCAACTTTGTGGCGGAGCATTACGCCAACAGACGCCCTCCAAGGTTGCTCTTGACTCCAACTCCACTGTTGAACGGGGTCGAAGAATGGTTGTGCACGCGACGGGACGCTAAGGTCGAAGTTCGTACGCCCCTCCGTGGCGATTTAGTGACCTTGCTCACCCTCGCTCGACAGAACGCTGACATCCAAATGACCCGATTAGCAAACGCAACCAGCGGATCGTTAGAACAACGCGCAGCCAACGACGGAGCCGCTGTGCTAGGAATGGATCAATTGAATCATATCGTTTGCTTCGACATGTCTCAACTGCTGGGCGATGAACGGGTTGGTGGAAGCGTGACCTTTCGCAATGGAAGGCCCACGAAGAAAGAGTACCGGACCTACATTGTCAAGAGCGACGCAATGGATGACCTGCGCATGATGCGAGAAGTGGTTGAACGATGGCTGAAGCGCCAAGACTCCTGGCCAGATTTGCTTCTCCTCGACGGTGGTGAAACTCATTTGTCCACAATCACCGCCTTGCTCAAGGAGCATGAGGTGCTCGATCAATTTGCACTCGCCGCTTTGGCAAAGCGTGAGGAAACAATTTACAGGAATGGCCAAGAACCTATCATCTTGGATCGAAAAGGCAGAGTCATGGTCCATGCCCGTGATGAAGCGCATCGCTTTGTCAACACCTATCACCGAAAACGACGTGGGCGAAGCAGGCTTTCTGATCCGTTAGAACAAGTGGAAGGTTTGGGCGCTAAGAAGATGCAAAATCTGCTTCGGCATTTTGGTGGGAGGCAAGGCATTCAACATGCATCGGCTGACAACTTGATGACCGTCCCCGGGATTGGACCAGCGCTTGCTAAGCGGATTTATGACGCCCTTCACGGATGATCAATCAAAGAGCACATCGCCAAGATCTTCATCGGCTGCATCCGTCACATCAAACGAAACCTCGTCAAACGGGGATTTTTTCAGGCCTTCCGAGCTCACGGCCTCTTCAATCGAAACGACGCTCGATAGGGCCGAAGTGGCAACGGCGGAAGGGGGCGCTTGAGGAAGAGGTGGAACAGAAGGGGCGTTGGGGGTCACTTGCAATTGTTCAAGGTCCCCATGCAGTGCTTCGCTATGGAATCCGGAAAGATCTGCGAACTCGGCGTTGCCCAATTTAGGCTTGGAGGCAGATGCGGATCTAGCCCTGCGAATCTTTCTTATTCGCTTCTTCTTTCTGCGACGACGAACGTAAAGCAAGAGCAAAATGAGGATAATAGCGGGGTACTTCCAAAATTGCACCAAGAAGTACAACCAGGTGAGGTGGAGTTGGAACGTGATGGTGTCTTCAACATCACCAGCAGGCAACGTGTATGTGATTTGTTGGCGCCCATCAACCATCACGTCTTCGATGTTGCCTTCAGCGGATTCGAGGTTTTTCAGAGTAATCCCTCTTGGAAGGGTCACAGTGAATGGCCCGTTCACTGCCACTTCGAATTCCTTTTGCAGTTCATGTGGCATGGTGTTGAAGTTTAATGGAACAGAAATGGTACCGTCTGAGTCCTCATCAGGAAGGGTTACGCCATCCCATTGGACAATGCTGTTCGTCAGCATACCGGTAACCCCTTGCATAAGCATGGCCATTGGTTCGATGAACATCGAACGGATTGCATCCGCTACGAGACTCAATTGAATGCCGGAGGTGTCTCCGTCGCGAAGTTTACCTAAATCGCCTCCAATGCTGAGTTCAAATTGGACCTTTGGGATTTTGAGTGTCAGACTCAGTGGCTCTTCATCGCTGACAATAAGGTCAGGGGCACCAACGCCCTTGAGCCGCGTTTGAATCTCAAAAGCACTGATGTCGATTTCTTTAAAATTGATGTGTTTGTTATCCATCAACAACTGAGAATATTCGTGGAGGAAAAGCGTGAACAACTCTCCTGTTCGTTTTACAAAGGTTGCAAGTCCTTCGGCTGTAAATTCAAACGTAAGGCTTTCGTTGCAAATGCTAAGTCCAGGCCGGCAAAGGAGTTCACCGATTTCAAAAGTACGGTTCATTGGATTGTCCACCCTGCTCGCAATTTCAAGTCCGAGTCGAATTAAATCAGAAGGCAACGCCTCGAGCATCACGCTGTGTTCGTCGACTTGTGGAATGCGATCGGTCGGAATGCCAATTCGATACACAGATACATCTGCATCCAAGCCAAATTCAAACTCGACGGATTGAGTCCATTCGTTCAGATTGAATGACATTGCGTCCATTTCTACAGCGGTTGTGACGCAAGTTTTGTTGGTGCTGGGGCAAAGAACATTTTGATTGGCGTCTCGGATGACATGCCGCCAATCGTATGGGTTTGTACCAGCAAAGGAAATACGGTTGGTATCATTGCCGGCAAGGGTGTCTTTGAGCACCAAGCGGTCACCACCAGCAGCGGTTCGGACCCATGTTGGCAAGATGATTTCAAGCGTCAGTTCAGAAGGCGGGAGATTTTCAGGAACAATCGCTGAGAGGTAACTGCTGTCAAGTACCGTTTCAAGGGTTAATCCAGAGTTCAGCACGCGTTCGAAGTCCGCTTCCTCCAGTTCGTCGATGATCACTGCGAGTTCCTCGTTTTCGTTATTTTCTGCCAAAATGTCGATCAAGCGCATCGAAAAGGGTTGGCTGGTAGTTTGGAGATAGACTGGGTGTTCAACACCCATTGCCTCTGCGCCGAGTGTACAATAATGCAGATCAACCCCCGCAGGCGCTACCTCAGTGCAGCCGGTTGAATGGGAATAGTTGAGCCCTCCCGAAGGCATTGAGCCAACAGCAGACCTCGAAGAAATCCATGACATGTTGTTCATCTCAATGGTGTCGATTCCCGCTACAGTGGAGGATACGCCTTCCGCAATTACATCGATCGGGAATTGAGAAGTGAAGTTTGACAAGTCGACAAGTCCGTTATGATACGCTAGGCGAATGCCGTC
>DUKM01000109.1:28103-39239 GCA_013329255.1 Candidatus Poseidoniaceae archaeon
CCCCAGTCTTGCATTGTTTTGTCATCCAGATAGTACATACCCGCAACAAAATCCAACGTTGCTGCTGATTCATCGCGCAGGTCTAATGTGATCTGCAGATCAAGAGCCTTGCTTCCTTCAGGCACTTCCACAGTTGTTGTGTCAGTGCGATTTCGGTGGCTGATTAACAATTCAACACTTTGGCTCAAGTTTGAGTCAAAGTTTGTTGCTGCCCGATGGTCGATGACCCATGAGCCTGAGTTGTAGTTGGGCGTGCCCGCACGCAAGAGGAGTTGGCCTTGGGCGTCAACAGCGTCAATGGTTGCGTAACTTGGAGGGTTGAATATGTACGATGCAAGATGGCCTCGTTGAGCGACGAAGTCGAAGGAGGAGGTGATTTCTGTCCCCATAACGAGAAGCCCCTGATAGGCCCGTTCGAGTTTTAGATCTGGGTTGGAACCGAGGTTGAACGACGATTGGTCAACTTGGATAATGGCCGATGTCGACAAGCAAATTGGGGGGTAGAAGGCATTGTTTTCTGAAGCGCCCTCTTCGGCGGAATCGGTTGCTGGATCACTGGAACAAGGTGTCGTGACGGCACCGTTTGTGTATTGGTTGGCAAAATTGGTCGAGACGACAACCTCGCCCATGCTGGTAAGAGAAGATTCGATGGCTCCACTGATTTCACTTTTGAGTTTATCTTCAACTGTAGCAGAACCCGCACCATCAGTTTCTTGATCAAAGAAATTCCGAATCAAGTCGGCTGGGGCTCCGTCGTCTGCTTCCAAACCGTCGTTCGCTAAGTAGGCGTCAAGGTATACATTTGAAAGTCCAAGCAATTCGCGATCGAATTCATAAATGGCCCAAGTCAATTCCAATTCTATCTGCTCGGTGCTCACCATGCTGAACTCATAGGTTCCTTCAATCCAGTCTTGAAAGTCAGGGGTTCCATCGTCTGCTTCATCGTATGAATCACAAATTCCATCAACCCCAGCACCCGGGTCTTTATCGCAGGATGTCATGCCTGCAGCGGCCGCATAAGGAACAAAAATCGAGAGCATCATCACAAAGACGAGCGCGTTGGCAAGAGCTTGCTGGCGGAAGTTTGTCCCGCGTGGCGCATGGCTCATGTTTTTGGCTTACCACGCCACATTCATAGGCGTTGCCCCCTTCAGTTAATCATGGAACTTGGTATGGGAAACACCCACCAAGGGTTGGTTGTCTGGACTGCTAAACCGCACGGTGCTCAACTTCATAGCGCGCTCAAATCGCTTCTGTGGTTAAACTCGCAGGCCCGCTGTGAGCCGATTTCCGAGCATGAAGTTGGATTCCCTTGCCACCAAGTGAGCGATTTAACCGGAAAGCAAAAGCAGGCATTAGCCTCAATGTTTCCACACCACTATGGACACGCTGTTCGCTTAATCATAGCCCAGGGAGCATCGGTGAATCCTCACGAGAGGTTGTTCCGAGCAGTGCACGTTTGGATGGCAGAACGCGGGATCCCCTTTAGCAAAAGTCATGAAGCTGGACTGCCTCAAAAATGGGAACGGCTTGGCGACCTTGTCGTCATCAACAAAGCCTCGTTTTCGAATGATGCTTGGCAAAAAACGCTGCACTCCGAAGTGGGCCACAGCAGTAACCTCTGGGAGAGAGTAGCACGAGCACTCGGGGGAGAACGACTCGCTCAACAGGCGCACATTATGGACAATGCATTACGAAGCCCACAACTAAAATTGCTTCACGGCGCTGCCACATGGGTGGAATTTTTAGATCATGGCGTTCATTTTGGATTTGACGCCGCTCAAGTGATGTTCTCTTCAGGCAACATCACCGAACGTCACCGAATTGGTTCCATCTCCATGGAAGGAGAAACCGTGGTTGATGCCTATGCCGGTGCTGGCTATTACACGCTCCCGATGCTGGTGAGAAGCGATGCTGCGCTCGTGCACGCATGCGAGATGAACCCTGCATCGATTGAAGCATTGAACTGGGCCGCACGCAAGAATGACGTTGGCTCAAGATTGTTGATCCATCCAGGTGACAACCAAACAACCCTGCCAATGTTGACAGGGGTTGCTGATCGATGCCACCTTGGCCTCTTGCCATCCTCAGAAGGCGTTTGGCAGCATGCTCTTGCGTGCTTGAAACCAACGGGCGGGCGGTTGCATGTTCACATGAACGTACCCAAAGCAGAGATTGAGTCTTGGAAATCACAAACGCTGAACCGTTTGAGCGATTTAGCTAAGAAAATAGGCAGGCAGTGGGACATCGAAGCCGAACACCTCGAACGGGTGAAGTCGTATTCACCTGGTGTGATTCACGTGGTTCTTGATGTCAAGTGCACGGCTGCCTCAGCAGCATGACATGCCAACTCATGTTGTGTCTTCAAGCAGAACAGCGTCGTAAGTTGGAGGCGATGTGGAACGTTCGATCCCAAGAGGTGGGTCGATGCGGCCAACATAAAACACAAGGAAACCAACGATGGCCAGCGTCCCCATTGCCCCCAGACTCAACCCCACAACGCCAAAGGCACCAGTCAAACTCGAGAACCAAGTTGTTGTGTCCTCCTCCATGGTTCCACCAAATCGAAGCGTACCGTCAGGGTCAGAAACGCCAACCATACGGACTGAAACTATTTCGGTTTCATAAGTCGGACGGCCTGCAGAAGATGCTGGATTTTGAATTTGCTCGTCGCCGGTTGGATCGTCTGAGGTCGGCGTCAAAGCAATCGCTCGAACATGGCTCATGCCGCTTCGAACGATACCAAATGTTGCGTAGCCTTCATCCTCTCGATTTTCGGGATCTAAATTATGCGCTTCAGTTTCTGCAATGTACCACTGAGCATCGGCTGAATCAGGATCTTGGCTGCGAGCCATTCCAATCGCACCATCAACATGAGTGAGGTTTGGATTGAGTTCGAGGGGGATCGTGTCGCCGGTGCCGCCGCTTCCACACTGTGGGCTTGTCAGCGGGTAAAGGCCAACCGTCGAGCAGGTCGGATCGCCGCCTTGGATGACGAAGTCGTCAATCACACGGTGGAAGAAAATGCCGTCATAAATCCCATTCTCCACGTTCAAAATCATGTTGTCTGTCGTGATAGGAGCCCATTGTTCAAACAACTCAAGCGTGATGACCCCGAAGGACCTCGAAGAGAAGTGAGCAGGGACATAAGACACCTCAATCTCCACAATTGCGTTGCCTTGGTAGGTAAACTGCATGGGTGTGTCTTCCAGTTCGGGGCCGTCGGTCCACGAATCTGGATCAACGCCCACATTTCGCCAGCCGCTGTTGCCGGTGTCAGCCGCTGCGAATGGCAGAGCAAGGGCAGTCGTGCACAAAAGGTTCAGGACGAGCAAGCAGGCCAGTCGTCCATTCATGGTTAGGCGAAGCGGTTCCCCCCCATGAATCGTGCGGAACGAGTTCATCCCAACCCATAGACCAAAAAGGGGAGACCTTGCCCTCAATTTATGGAACAGCAAGCCAACTTTATGCCAAACTTAACGCTCGGTTACGGAACCTTCCTCCTTCTTTGGGGCGTGGCAATCTCCGTTCTCTCAGGTTCGGATTCGATCACCTCTTACTTTCCAAGTTTTCTTGGCGTTCCTTTGATGCTTTCTGGCTTTATGACACTACGGATGCCTGAAAAGCGAAAATTATGGATGCATGTGGCGGCCACATTTGGACTGCTGTGCGCCATTGGGGGTACCCGATTCTTCATGGTCATGAGCGATGGAATCAACTATGCATCAGGCTCGATGCTGATGTTGCTCGTGACTGGGACTGCTTACACCGTTGTTTGTGTGCGCTCCTTTATCGCTGCCCGCAAGGCTCGTGAAGCTGCCCAAGTTTGAATCACAAGAAACGGCAAAGCGTCATGCTCTTGAGCAAAGAGGGGTTGGACGAATCATGGCTGATGCGACAGGACCCGTTGACGCCGAGGTCAACGATGCGGTGTTGATTGGTGAAATGATGCAGCCAAGCAATGCAAGGCGCCAATTGAATCTTTCAGCCGTCAGCACGATTGCGGTTGCAGTCGTATTTCTTCTTCTTGCTATGACCTTTGGAGAATCCCTCATTGCCTCGACCAGCGATGAGGATTTTGAAGGAGATTGGTGGGACACACCGTTGCACCTTCGCCATCAAATGGATTTGCCGATGGACACACTGCGGGCGCAACTTCCGGTCAATGGCACCTATGAGGCGCTCCCTTACACCGAACATTTCATCGAAGTTGAACTTCCAGCAAGCGAACAGGATGCCGGATTCCCTGGTCCGGCGTTGATGCACGTAGCGCTTTGGTTGCCTAATGTTCCAGAGGGCACACAAGTTCCAGTGATCATGACCATTCATCCGTACTATGATTTCGGAGGCGAAGGCATGCCAGGCGTTGGCGAAGATTCCTCTCCAAACACCGTACCTGACGGCGGGGTTGGAAAATGGGTCTACGATACCTTCCTGCCTCACGGGTATGCATTCGCACAGGCCTCGACCTTTGGCACAGGACAATCCACTCACTGCCAAGATGTCAAGGGCCTCGGAGAACAAACTGGAATCCAAGCCGTTACCGATTGGCTCGGACAACAAAATTGGTCAAACGGAAACGTTGGCTTGATGGGTAAATCATACGCTGGAACTACAAATTGGGAAGCAGCCCAGAATCCAAGCGAACACCTGAAGACAATCGTTCCAATTTCAGGCTCGATTGGTGTTCAAGAAATGTTCTACCGAAACGGTTCCTCAGAAGCTCGTGCCATGGGCTATGATGCAGCCTACCAAGCCGCCACCACTGACTTGACAACCGATGACATGCGCGTGTGCGCAGACGATGCGATTGGCCCACTCAACCCGTTTTCCACATGGGGATGGGCCGAATTTGGAGGAGCGGATTGGAACGATTATTGGGACGAACGACGCCACCTGCCTGATGTGTTGGAAAATTACCGAGGCAGTGTTTACATCGTTTGGGGCATGCAGGACTGGAACGTCGATCCTTACCACGCGTTCCCGACCTACCAAATGCTGATCGATGCTGGTATCAACGCTCGAGCCATCTCAGGACAATGGGCGCACAACTACCCAGATCAACCCGACCGCCACAGTGAATTGGACAGCGGATACGGCCAAGAAGCCTATCCAAACATGAGTCGAATGGACTGGGCTGTGGAACTCTATGGATGGTTCAACTACTACCTCAAGGGCATTGGTGATGAACCAGAGCCAATGGTACAGATGCAAACAAACGACGGGCGTTGGCACGTTGAGGGCACATGGCCACCTGCCGATGTCATGTGGGACATGCACACCATTGATTCATCGTGGGGCAATCTTGCTACCGTCACTGGCCTCGGGGGTTCAGCCACCCTGGTGAGTCCCGCATTTGAAAATGAAACGCATATCTCTGGCTTACCAACCTTGCATCTTGATGTCACGACGCAAGCCTGCAACGGCGGTCAAATCTTCGCCACGCTGTACGATGATACGAACAACCTGCGGTTGGGTCATGCGACCATGGACGTTCGTTACCGAGACGGGGGCCATGAGGCTAAGCCAGCCCTTCCATTCTCACAATACACGATGTTGATGGAATTCAATCCTCTTGATGTGGTTCTGCCAGCCGGCCATGCCCTGCGATTAGAATTGACTGAACAAGGAGAGGATTACCTGCCAGGGCCTTGCGCCACGAACCCGCTGGGCGGGCTCAGCATCAACGGCGGTACCTTTGGACTCCCACTCATCGATCGCCCTCCTATGCATGAAGCATGGTTTGAAGCACCTCATTGGTGGGACCAGCAACCAATACCAGCGTGAGGCATGCCCCATGCGCGTGCTTGTTTTCGAGGACTCATACGATGTTGAAGCCATGCTTCAATCTGCAGGCGTCAACCTCAGCAATACTGTTCTTCTCCAGAGATGGTCGTCAGAAGATGCAATTCAGCACATCGAAGCGTTTCAGCCGCAGGTGGTCATGCTGGATTTCTTTATGCCCCCCCACACAGGTTTGGAAGTTCTTTCGATGCTGAATCGAGCCGTTCGAGAAGGAGCGGTGGTTCGCCCGGACTTGGTGATTGGAATCTCAAGCGAGAACGAAGCGAATGCCATGATGCTCCACGAGGGTGCTGATCAGGTCATCATCAAATTTGACCTCCATGCGTTGAGCATTTGGAACGGGGTTTTGAGTTAATTTCAGGCGATGAGGCTAAATTGCGCCCCCCGTTGAGCGGTGCATGGTTGACATTGACATGCCCAATGTGAGCTCGCCGCTCATGCAGCAGTTGGAAGCACTTGGCCCCCTTTTCGGGATTGTGTTGATCCTTGCTGGCGTGTTCCTGATGATTCGGGGCCATGAGCGCCTGCAGTACATTGCAGCCGCCGTCGGCGCAGGCGTGGGTTACGTTGGCGCACCGTTGGTCTACGAGCTTATTCCTGATGGAACCATCGAGGAACTTTACATCATGATCATATTGATGCTCGTCACGGCAGGAATTCTATTGATGACCGTTCAACTTACCATCTATTTGGGTGCATCAATGGGGATCTATTTGGGATTTAGTTGGGGGTTCCGGTGGCTGGATGCAAGAGGTTATGAGTTTGCAAGCAACCAATTTTTTACCAATGTAATGGCTGTCATAGCCTTCTTTTCAGTCCTTTACATACGCAAAAAGTTGCCAATTTTTGTTTCTGCATTGCTCGGCAGTTTGGCATTGCTTTCAGGCATGTTGGTGCTCAGTGGTGAGCCACTTTCATCGCTTGACCCGGGGAACTCCTCCACCATCGTCATTGTACTGATGCTTTCCACACTGAGCGTTAGCGTTCAGATGAGAGCAATAAAGCGAAAATGGGAAGCGGAACTTCCACCTGAAGAAAGGGGTCTAAGTCGGAAAGATCGGCGCAAGAAAATGGCTGCGGAAGACCCTCGAATTTATCGAGCACCCTCTGAGCATGACTTGCCCGATTTGCGCTAAATGTGCAAACGAAACTTCAAAACCTTCCCTTTGGACAATAAATCATGCCCGAGGACTTGGTCTACGGTAAGAGCGCCACTGACCGTTGGACTTTCTTAGCAACCGCAATTGTGGCTGTGGCCCTTGCTCTTGCCTTTGCCAAGGTGAGCCTCAAGCCATTGTGGCAAGAAAGCGCACAGTCGTTCATAGCCCCCTGGGCGCCGATTGCGCTCGTGATGCTCACCAGGTTCATCGCTCTGGCCTGCGGAATCTGGGCCATCATCAGCATGTTCCGGGTTGGTCCAGGCAACATGCAAGTGCTCCTTCATGAGCAGCGAACAATGAAATTACTGCACCCAGTAAACTTTGAGAAATTCGTCACCTTCAGTTCTTGGACGCTGCTGTGTAATATCCTTTATTTTGGCAGCGTTAGTGTTGCTTCAGTCATGACGCTCAATGGAAATCAAGTCCCTCTTTGGCTTGAGAGGTTCGAAGTCAGTATGTTTGCAATCGCTTGCAGTTCAGCATTTTTGACAGCAACAATCGTTCGCCACATTCTTCTTCCAGACCTGATGAAATCAGATCGAGATCCCAATTTCCTCTTCACTTACCATGAGCAAATCATGCACAACTTTGCAGCTATTTTCTTGGCTGTGGAACTCGTTCTTGTTGGCCCGACCCTTCACCCTGAATTTGGCTTATACTGCATGGGGATGGGTCTTTTTTACGTTGGGTTTGCCTACTTTTTTGCCTACCAAGGTGGCGGGTATTATGTCTACAGTTTCATCGATCCAAGATTGAAGAATGCTCCATTTGTGATGCTTGCGCTTGCTGCTGCAATCGTTGTGGTTTACCTCATGATGACCGTTGCAAGCATCGTGGTTGAGATGAACCCGCTCTTCGGGGCGTTGCTTCTCGCTGGTTGGGTAAGTCAAATTGTGCAATTCAGCCCAACGAAGGCTTAGGTTCAATCTTCGTCGTAAGGCTGCCACTCGTCTTGGCCTTCCTCTCGGAACCACCAGTAGCCGTCTTCGTCTTCAAACCATTCAACGCCGTTCTCATCAATGGAATAGCCATCGACCTCTTCGCCATCTTCTGCGGCTTCAGCTTCGTCTTCTGCATTGGGATCGACCATGCCCGATTCCTGTGAAATTTGTTGCTTGAGGCGCTCCAATTCCTCATCTTCATCTGCGAACACACGGTTTTCAGTGACGATATCGGCTTCGTGATCGCCTTGGCGTATGGCATCATCGGATTCAGCGATGAAATCATCGCTGATACGAGCCTTGAATTCTTCAAACTCGTCTCGACCGTAACTGCCTAGGAATTCATCGCCTTTGGATTGCATGAGGTCGTCGAGGTTGGCTCGCTTCTCACGTTTCAACTCAGGAGCGTCTGGGACACTACCGGCGTAAAAGGAGTCTTCCTCGTCGGATAATTTGCCAAAGGAGCGACCTTCAGGGTCAACTTCTTCGATGGCCTCGATGATCAGATCATGCTCTTCCTCATCGAGGTTTTCTTCCTCGTATTGTGTGCCGACCATATTGACCAATTTGTTGAGGTTCTTGGCCAACTTTCGATCGTCATCTTGGAATTCATTGACAAGCTTGTCAACTTGCTTCAAGAGTCGTTCGTATGGCGTGCCAGTAATAGCACCGAGGAAACGCCCAAAGCCGCCTTTCTTCTTCGCCATGGTGGTTCCTATGAACAGCCCCTTTTCAAAGATGCTTCGGCGTCATGAATCGCCGCACACTTCATTCAAGAGAGTCCAATGGGGTGGCTGAGGACGATGGTAGAACCGTGGCTTGTCGATTTGATGACCTCATACAATGAGGAATCATACAGCGGTCGCGAAGCCTACACCGCCCAAGTGCATCTGCCCGGCAAGGTGTTCGCTGACCTTGTGTGGTGGGCCCTTCAAGCCCTGCCTGATGAAATCCTAGTTGGCCTTGATGTTGATGCTGAAACCCCGCACATCGAAGAAGTGGATGAGCGGTTCAGTGCACAAGAATCCACCTACAACCTGTTTCAAGGCCAAGGGTATCGAATTAAAGAAGCCCATATTGTCAATCGAGGCGATTCATATTCTGTGCACCACCTCCCAGAAGACTGGACTGATGACATGTTTTCCAACTCCAGAGGCTCCCGAGCGGGTCGATTCACCCACTGGTTGCACACTCACCCAAATGCACCAGCCATCCCCAGCGGTGCCGATGCCGATGCGGCTCAAGAAACACCAGGCATCGACATGATTCTTGGGTTGCGATTCTCACCAGAAGGACCCTTGCCCTGGTTCGATGATGTCGAGGGGCAGCGGCGAAGGGTGGGCAAAGAAGCGGTCCCTGAACCAACAAAGGCTCGCCGAAGATCGTTCTTCCAACGGCAAAAATTACCGGTGCTTGGGGTTGCTCCAAGCGGGCACAAGATTCACGAGATTCAGTTGATTGCCTTCCACAAAAACGGGTTGGGCATCAATGTCCTTCTTGTTGATGAAGACGGCTACCCTTACGGTTGGGAAAGGTTCAGTGTTCAGGCAAACAACGCAGCGTGAAGGCCTTCAAGCCGCGCTGGATTGACGCCAAGATCGCCTTGACCCAAACGCGATTGTGAATGCAATTCAATCACGGTGGTACCCTCATCAACGGCGGTGAGACCAACCACCACATCGTCAGGGAATCGCCAAAAGGAGGTGCGTTCGACAAAGTGGACGTAATGGCTGGTTGCGCTGGAATCCGTGCTCAGCACATCCCCGTTTTGGTCCTCGATATATGCTTCAAGACTGGTTTGCACTTCGTCAAGAGGCGCTTCAATCACGAGCGTCAGGCTATCCATCCGGAAGTCTTCATCCCCACCAAGATGGGCGCAGCTCATGCTTGTAGATTCACAGGTGGGCATCGTTTCGAACGCCTCATCACCAGCGCTGACCAAAATCCAAGCTTGGCACAGCAGCCAAGGTGAGACCAAGGCCAGCACAACGAGCACTGCATTAGAACGGGTGAGGAATTCTCGCTTAGAACTCATGACGTTTCCATCCATCCTCTGCCCATTGATAGACCATTGGTTGGCCCGTAGGCACTTCGAGGGACAGCACTTCGGCCTCAGAAAGGCCTTCAATGTGCATAATGATGCTGCGCAAGGAATTTCCATGCGCTGCGACAAAGATGTTGTTTCCTAAACGAAGGGACGGAATTAGGGTGGAGTCAAGGTATGGAATGGTCCGTTCAGCGGTGAGTTTGAGCGATTCGCCGGCCGGTGGTGGAACATCAAACGAACGTCGCCAAATGTGCACTTGCTCGTCCCCATACTTCTTGCGGGTTGCGTCCTTGTTCAAGCCTTGCAAATCGCCGTACATGCGCTCGTTTAACTGCCAAGAGACATGCACTGGAAGCAGGTCAGCGGCTCCGGCTTCCCCCTTGATTTGAGCCCATTCAATCATGCGAGCCTCGTTTTCGGAGACAGAAGAGAGCCCGCCCTCGGGTTCAGGGTAGCGAAACACGGGGGTTTTGCCGCCGTTGTGTTGGGCGAGAGCGATCATCGCCGTCATCTGTGCCCTGATGAGGGTTGAGACATGGACTTCATCCAAATCCAGGTGGGCAATTTGTTTTCCACCTGCGATGGCTTCTTCGATGCCGACGTTGGTCAGCGGTACATCGACCCAACCGGTGAACAACTTAGCAGCGTTCCACATCGATTGGCCGTGGCGCATCAAAATGAGCAGTGACATGGAGGTTCCCTGTACAACGGGCGGTGGCGGTTCTCCATGAACATGGCGGCTGGTTCAACCAAACAATATTGGCAAGCCAGCGAGGATAAAAATTGGAAAGAGACCCATTGCTAAGTCGCGTGTGAGCAGGAACAGAAGGGTTCGTGTGTTGACTTCAGCCAACTTGTCGAATTCAGTTTGCATTTTCTGGTCGACTGTGTCCGACAGTTTTCCTGCCCCTGCTTTGGCGACTTCAATTGCGGCGCCGAGAGCGATTCCACCAAGCAAGCCTTGTGGTGTCAATTTACGAGCCATCAGCACTCGGGCACCCCAAATCTGGAGTGAACGTTTTGCGACACGCTCGCCTGTGGATTCATCCTTGGATTCATCAATGACGCTTTTCTTTGGTGAAATCATTGAAAATTTTTGAAGCCATGTACGTGCCTTAATCCCAACATCAGCAACCTTTCTCAAGCGAGCAATATCTTGTTTTTCGATTGCTTTTAACATTCT
>DUKM01000109.1:39621-39983 GCA_013329255.1 Candidatus Poseidoniaceae archaeon
AGAACACCCATGCCGACCTCACTCACTTCGTTCCAAGCGCTCCACCCAATCGGATCTAAGACGCTTCGGAGCAACAAAACGAGGAGAGGAGGGATGCTGAATGCAAGCACTTCATTGATTGCAAGAACTCCAAATCCTCGCACAGGTAAGGAACGAAGTTGTTGGAAGGCCCAGCCTGAATGAGGTGCTAACTTAGCGATTGCCTTTCTGAAAGGCACTGCTAAGAGTAGAACGCGCAGAACGAGTGGCAGCCAAATGACCACCAACACATAACCCTCCCATGGCCCTGATGGAGGGATTTGTGGAAGTTGTAATGGGGTGGCCACGCATTGTCATAATGCCACTTGTTTTCAAATCAACCC
>DUKM01000062.1 GCA_013329255.1 Candidatus Poseidoniaceae archaeon
CGCGATCCCTTTGACATTTCACGAGCCCTCGAAGGAGCCGCTCTTGAACACCTCAATCCCGAAGTAAAGCGTTTAGTGCTTCATTCGAAATTCGAACCTTCTGGTGACCAGCCTAAAGCAATTGAAAAATTGATTACTCAATTGGAAAATGGTCAAGAGAGATGTGTCTTGCTGGGCGTGACCGGCAGCGGAAAAACTTACGCCATGGCGCAGGTCATTCAGAAACTCAACATTCCAACGCTGATCATCAGCCACAACAAGACCTTAGCTAGGCAACTCTACCATGAAATGGCAGGCTATTTCCCTGATAATGCCGTTGATTACTACGTCTCACATTACGACTACTACCAGCCTGAAGCCTACTTGGCAAAACGGGACATGTACATCGAGAAGGAACTCTCAGTCAATGAGCGAATTGAGCAAGAACGATTTGCTACCATCGCCTCGCTTGTCACCCGCCCGGATTGCGTAATTGTTTCCTCTGTATCGTGCATCTATGGACTGAACCCCCCCGAAACATTCCTCGAATACCACGTGAGGGTCCACGTGGGCCAAGAAATTGAAACCAGCGATTTGCTGAGGGAACTCATTACCTTGCAATACAAGCGAACCACCACCGACCTCTCTCGCGGGGATGTGCGCGTTCGTGGGGAAGTCGTCGATGTTTGGATGCCAAGCCGAGATGACCCTTTGCGCATTCAATTCGATTTTGACGGGATCACCAAGGTGTCAGTATGCGACCCAGTGAGTTGGGATGTTTTGGACGAACTCGATGAAGCCTGGATTCATCCTAAGGAATTCTACATGACAAGTCCGGAACGCCTCGAGGCGGCTTTGGTTTCAATCGAAGACGAACTCGATGACCGTGTGGCTCATTTTGCCAGTTTGGGTAAGGAATTAGAACGCCACAGAATTGAGCAACGCACTCAATATGATTTGGAGATGATTCGAGAAATTGGACATTGTCAATCAATTGAGAACTATTCCCTGCACTTCGATGGTCGAGAACGAGGTCAACGCCCTCATTGCCTTCTGGATTTCTTTGCTGCATGCGCAAAACAATTCCACGGCGACCCGAAAAAGTTCCTCGTCATCATGGATGAATCACACGTCACGCTGCCTCAAGTGGGTGGTATGTATTACGGCGACCGTTCTCGTAAGGAGAGTTTGATTAATTTTGGATTTAGGCTGCCAACAGCGATCGATAATCGACCGTTGAAAATACCCGAATTTCAAAAACTCATCCCGCAAATGATCTATGCCTCAGCCACACCGGGTGAGCGAGAATTGCGGCACTTGTGTGAAATCACGGGACAAGCGCTCCCGAATGGTTTGTTGCATGCCAAATCGGGAGGGGGCGCAGGCCAGCCAACCATCGAAAAGAAGCATCCGGACAGCGAATCGCTGTACCACATGGTCCAGCATATCGACGGTATTGCAAAAATGGAAATCCGACCGACCGGGTTGCTCGACCCAGAAATTGAAGTCCGGCCGACGAGCGGGCAGATGGCCGATTTGTTGAGCGAAATTAACGCACGTATCACTGACGGTGAGCGAACCTTAGTCACCGTTCTGACCATCAAGTTCGCAGAGGAAGTTGCCGCCTATCTAAATCGCATGGGGATCAAAGCCCACCATTTGCACTCGGAAATCGACACCATCGAGCGCACTGAAATCATCAACGCCCTCCGTATTGGCCACATTGATGTGATTGTTGGAATTAACCTGCTGCGGGAAGGGCTTGATCTTCCCGAAGTGAGCCTCGTCGCCATCTTCGATGCAGACCGTCAAGGCTTCTTGAGAAATGAACGAAGCCTGCTGCAAACGATTGGCCGGGCTGCGCGCAACCTCAACGGCCACGTGATCTTGTACGCCGATGCTATGTCTCAGGCCATGCGAGCCGCAATCACTCAAACGCTTGAACGGAGAGAACGGCAAGAAGCGCACAACATTGCCAACAACATCACACCCAAAAGCATCGTCAAAGAGTTGCCAAAGATGAATTCAGATGTGGATGATTTGATCGCTGGTACATCGAGTGGCAAAGATGGAAGCCGACGGCTTGTGGCGAAGAAAGGTGGCCGTAAGGAAGGAGATTGGGCTCAAAACCTCAACCTTGGTGCTGGAGCTTGGGCTTCCGGAAGTGGACAGGATGGATCCACAGGAGCCAATTCCGAATCTTCAATTGCAAATTCGATTTCCCAATTAGGAAAAACTACAGAGTTTGATGTTCACTCTCTCTCTCCTGCACAAATGGATGATCTGCTCAAGGAACTCAAATCGGCAATGCAAGTGGCGGCCAAGAACCTTGACTTCGAGGAAGCTGCTCGCCTTAGGGATCGAATCTTCGAACTCGAGCAACAACGCTGACACACCCTACGGGTGTGGCTTCTGCGCAGGTGGACAGGTTCATGTGGAGTGAGCAAATGGACAAGGCATGGCGATTCAACCCGATGATTTTGATGTGCCCGTAGTGGACTACGCCTTTGATGGCATCACAACCCCCCGCTCCCTCATCAACCAGATGGCAAGTGCTGGCGGTTTCACGGCTACGAAACTGTCGATGGCAAGGGACATTCTGTTGGCTATGAAAAAAGAAATCGACGCCGTAGAAGGGGATGCAGCGAAGGTATGCAACTGGTTGTCCTTCCCTGCATGCTTGTGCGCCACAGGAACCCGTGGATTCTTTGTCGAGGCCCTGAAGCAACAAATGTTCAATGTCGTTTCAACCACTTGTGGGATGCTGGATCACGATGTGGCTCGATCGCATCGAGATTACTACCACGGGTCGTTTGAACTCGATGATGTCGAACTTGGAGAACATTCGCTCATGCGACTTGGCAACGTCATCGTGCCCAACTCATCGTACGGTGAAATCATCGAGGAAGTGTTGACTCCGGTGCTTGAAGAAATGTACCAAGACCGGCTTAAAGAAACGGGGAAAACCGGTGCTGATGCTTGGCTTGGATTCGGTTCCATTCACCTTGTTTGGGAACTTGGCAAGCGCATTGGAACGCCTGACTCGCTGATTTATTGGGCTTACAAGCACAAGATCCCGGTGGTCATACCCGGCATCACTGACGGGTCGATTGGGGCGCAACTGTTTATGCTCCGCCAAAAGCACCGTGACTTTCACATTGACACCCTTGCCGACGAGCAAGTCATGAGCGACATGACCTGGGATGTTGAAGTTTCAAACGCCTTGATGGTGGGCGGAGGTATCTCCAAGCACCATGTCATTTGGTGGAACCAATACCGCGGTGGCTTAGACGCTGCGGTGTACATCACAACCGCCCCCGAACACGATGGAAGCCTGTCTGGTGCTCGGCTGCGCGAAGCGATTTCATGGGGCAAAATGCGCCCTGAAGCCCCCAATGTATGCGTTGAAGGAGATGCGAGTGTCCTCCTACCGCTGCTTGGTGCGGATCTATTCCAACAAGGTGATGAAGCATGAAAAACAAACAAATCGCATTCCTGATGACCGCCCTGATAACCATCATGCCTCTTGCAGGCTGCTTTGGAACTGAAGAGATGATGGGGGGTGGCGAAGAGACGAGCGGCTTGTTTGCCTTTGAAGGCGAACTTGGAAACAACACGTGGTACCACTATCCAGGAGGCATCAATGCAATGAACAACACAAGCGCCCTTGGTGGGACCAACATCCCATTCTTGAGCAAAGGTACCTACTACGCCACGGGGTACTCGACTTTTGAACCGACCATGGGAATCACGTCAACCGACAACATCTACTTCACAAGTTACGGAAATGGACCTGCTGGCTCAACTGCCATCGTCCAATGCAGCAATATGATTGAAATGACAAGTTTGAGCGACTTTAGTTGTCAAAACGTCTACGGTCCTTTCCTTCCTGTTGCTAATTCAAATGATCCTTACGTCTATGTCGACCCGTGGACTGATCGAATCATGAAGTTCGACATGCATGCACTAGGCGGCATGACTGTCGAATGGAGCGACGATGAAGGCGATTCATGGGTTGGACCATCTGTCGCATCTGGATATTCCGTACAAGATCACCAAACGATCGCATCTTCGCCTTACGGCGGCATATTTCACGAGACCCTCTGGGTGTTTTGCATCAATGGGAACTACCCTTCACCGCTGTGCTCTGCAAGCCAAGATGGTGGTCTCACGTGGGGACCTGAGTTACCGGGCGCCCCTGTGGACTGCCAAAGTGGTGGCTTATCTGCACACTTAATTGGTGCCGACAACGGGAACTTCTACCGAGGTCAAATCGGATGCGATGGTACAGGATACTCAATGTACAAAACAGAGGATGGAGCCATTACCTGGAGCGAACATGTTCTGCCAACCGAAGAATCTGGAACTGCTGACACTTGGAATGCAGAAGAGGCTCAAGTGGATACAGATACTGAAAGTAACGTCTATGCAATGTGGATGGGGTATGATAACATGCCCTACTTTTCCTATTCTACCGACGACGCAAACACCTGGTCTGAAGCCATTATGGTTGGACCGAGTCACCTCGAAGGCACAGGCTTCCCTGTCGTCATTGCAGGCGATCCTGGTCGAGTTGCGTTTGGCTATATTGGAACTGAAGGCGATGGTGTTTGGCACGGTTATATCTCAGTCATCACGGATGCTTTCAATGAAACACCATTGATCACAACCGTTCAAGTCAACGCCCCAAATGACCCTCTCGACAACGCAAGTCCAACCTGTGGCTACGAGCGATGCGGTGGCTTTGGAGACTTTATCGACATGCAAATTGATGCGTACGGGCGTCCTTGGCTCTCCTTATCGCACAACCCAAGTGGCGACACAGGCATCATGGGGACATTCATGAACGGCCCAACGCTGTTTGGCAACGTCACCGATTTGAGCGCTCTACCCGAAGGTGGCGCACAAACCCTAGCTTGATTTTTGCTCAAGCAAACCTGCAAGGCAGTGCATCAAGGATGTGCGAATCGGCATTAAGGGTCGCCAACCATCCCCGTCTGCTGCATGAAGTGCGTCATGAATGTTGGACAAATCGGGGCGTTGCATTTGGTTTTCTTCAACGCTGAGTGGTGGTTTATCGCTTACAACAAGCGTTTGGAGTTCGATGGTAGGCGTGGGGGCTGCAGTTAACTCGTCTACGCCAAAGCGCCCCGTTTGGCCAGCCATTGTGCGCATGTAGAGCAGATGGAACTCCTCGTATGTTTGACCCACTGACCATGAACGTCGACCTGACATTTTGCATGATTCTGGGAAAGCGTTGTCGCTCATCAATAGCCGTACTAAAGCATCCGCCACATCAATTTCGCTCACCCACCACCGGTCGGCCTCCAGGGGGAGAAGTCCCTCTTGGTTTTGTGAAAAGGCACTCAGCCAATCTTCGAAGACAGCAGGCGTCCAATCGGAGTCTCTGCGCATGGGTATCATATCGTGCACCACCACATGAGCGTCGACCCAATCCGTTGCAACGTCGCTTGCTGCACCTGCAGGTGTGACCAAGATCAGTTCAAGGCCGTTGACGTCAAGCCCTAGGGAGCCGTCAGCGGGTGATGTGAAGGGGCCATGCCCGAGCATGACCAAGCGATGGCCCTCACCGAGATTGGTGATTGTTGACGAAGATACAGTGGCTTGGCCAAACTCAAGATCGGTCGCATAAGTTTCGCTGACGTTATGAAGAAAATCTTCGTCAAGAACAACATGCGCATTGGTGCGCAACAAACGTTCAATCAGCCCCAACCTCAACGATGACGGTTTGCCACGCAGATGGATGGTTGGTGCCTGAGGCATGGTCATGCCACCTCCACATCACACATCAAAGAATCGAGGATGGCTCATTCTTAGTGGACCGAGAAGAGCGAATTATACGCCATTTGAATCACCAAGATATCTCAATATTTCAATTGCATTTTGTTATTTTATATTGAAAT
>DUKM01000140.1 GCA_013329255.1 Candidatus Poseidoniaceae archaeon
CATTGCGCTTCCAGATTTGGGCGACTGCCTGCTTCATCTTACCATGAACCAAGCAACGCAATTGACTTCCAGCTGCATGCCATCGTTCACACAGATTGAGGCGTATGAGGAAATGCTCATCGAGCAAATTCTACTTCCAGCAGGTTCGCTTGAAAGCGGGATGAACACGATTGCAGTCGCCCTTCCAGGCCAAACACTCGTCGCATCGATGAACCTCGATATCGCCACTCCAATCGACGGATTCACCGCTGAACTTCAGCCCCATTTGGAATTGACCATGACCGGGCTTGGGGATGGACTGTACGGTGACGGCGATATCATGCAAACCAGCATGACGATGATTAACGTCGGTGGCGAAACACAAGCCCTCCGCTTCACGGACACCTGCCGTGCAGAACTCTGGATCGTCAACGACCAAGGCGAAGTCGTGTTTGATAGCCGATCGTTCAAGACCTGCAACGCCATCAACTTGGATTACGGGCTCGATTCGCAAGAAGAAGTTCTCTTTTCACTTCCCGACTGGACCTTCAACGACTTGCTCGGATGTCAAATTGCATCTGGCCACTACACGGCCGTTGTGGAAGTGCCTCAATTCCATCTGTCCCATGCTCAATCCATCGACTACGCTCGCATGAGTTCCACAGACTGCGCCAAGAGCCTTGATGTGGGTCTGACCACCGCCTTAACTGGCATCGAGAATGGCTTTGACTTGAGCGTCACCATCGAACCACTTGTCAGCGAAGTTGACCTTCGGTGGATTGGACCATGTTCAGTGTCTGTGGCCATCATCAACACTGCTTCCTCCGAAGAAGTCCACCGTCAAGCATCCCTTTGCAACGACCTTGATGGGCGGCATGTTGTGCTTGCTTACGGTGCAGTCGGCGATGGACTTGTCCTCGAAGTGGGCGATGTAAACATGGTCGATTTCTCGAACACCTCGCTTCCAGATGGAACTTATCAGATGGTGGTCACACTGGAAGCAAACCCCACCACCTCGGCTGGCTTTGTCTTTGATTGGCCAATCGTCGAAACGGTCTCAGCAGAACCCGTTGTCATCGAAGAGCAACCCGCTGACGAAGCATCGAGGCTGATCAGCGGCACCTGGTCGGGCGTGTTAACCGAACAAGGAACATGCTGGATTATCGAAACCCCTCAAGAAGGGCAGTTGCTCCTCTCGAAAGCAGCTCTTGGTTCTTGGATGCCTCAACAAGGATGGACCGGGACCTATGATGCCGTGTCCGCCGATGCCGCACCAGCCTGTGCTATGTTCCAAGCCCCGTCAATCCAATTGTTCAGCATCGAAGCAGAATCAGCCCCGGCTGCCCCAGCCCAATCGGAAGATGCAGCAGAAGAAATTATTCTGCAATCCTCAGACGAGCCCTTGGTAGCCATCGCACCAACCCTGATTATGGTTGTAACCACCACTTCTCTGCTGTCCCTTCTCGTCACCATCGTGCTTGGCAATGAATCGATTCGTATTCCATCGACTGCTGCTGGACTTTGGTTCCTTGGCATGGTCGGCAGAACGCATGAAACCACTGACGGGCGATATCAGCGAGGCCGGCTCATGGGTTACCTCACAGCCAACCCCGGTTGCCATTTCCGCGCCCTCATGGCGGCGCTTGACATGAGCAACGGCCAAATCACACACCACCTTCGTATCCTTGAGAACGAAGAAGTCATCTGGCGCCGTAAAGATGGACGTCTGGTTCGATATTACCCGCTCACCAACACCATGAGCCCCGCAATGGCCGAAGAAGAACTTCCAGTCCCCCCACTCTCACCTGACCCAAACAGTTTGCAAGGCAAGATCCTCACCCTGCTCGACGCCGACGGACCAATGGGCGAATTCCCAACGCAAGCAGAACTCGCCAAGCGATTGGAAAAGAGTCAACAACTTGTTTCTCACCATTTGCGAACCTTGCAAAAGTTCGGTTTGGTCGAAAAGCGCAAAATGGGCATCAAGAACCGGTACAAGTTGACTCGGGAAGCGATTTTCTTGCTTGAGACAAATGACGATTTCAGTCGTGACTGATGGTTTCAGTTCGCTGAATCCCTTTCGATTCAATCCGCCATACAATCCTCTGCCAACCCGCTTCTTGCGCGGCCAGAGTGATTGCCGCTTCATCATCTGCCTTACCGCTTTGAAGCATGCCGACAACACCACCGCCACCAGCGCCCATCGCTTTCCATGCGGTGATTCTCCCCGCTTCTGTAAGTGGTACAGTCACCGAACGAAACGGATCGTGAAGGGCTGGGTCGAGTAAATCAACGCCTTGCATCACCTTCATGAGGGCGCTCGCAACACCTTGCTGATCTTCATTCAAGATGCTTTGATGCATTACTTGAGCAGCATCGCACAGCTCGTCAAGCCCTTCCTGAACGTTCGGGTCTGACCTTTCGAAGCGGCTCCATATTGATTCATGCAATCGACCAGAAACATGGGGCAGGCCGGTGTCAAACAGCATCAGGTTCTGCTCCAACCATGCCGTGAATTCACCGGATAGTTTCAGAGCACTGCGAGCCACCTCATCGCCTTCAAAAATCAAATGCTGTACACCACCAAAGGCGCTTGCCCACTGATCTTGACGCCCTCCCGTGTTGCCAAGTATGGCTTCAATTTGGTATGCTTTTTCAGCGATTATGGATTCTGCTTCACCTTCTTTGCTGATGGCAGCAACCAGCGCTACATTCATCGCAGCGGAGGTCCCAAGGCCACAACCAGTTGGCGTGTCTGTCCGATAAGCGACTTCCATTCTACGTTCATCATCGACCTCACAAGTTGCAGTTACGTACTTGTTGATTGCAATGTTGACAACCTCACCTCGATGCTTGTGACAGTACGCTGGCACATCGGTCCAGCCCCCGGCAAGATCGATTCGAACAGGAACCTGCACGGTGATTCGCTTCGCCATGCTTTTGTGCAGTGTGAGCAACCTCATGAAGAGTGGCATTCAAGACAAATGGGCTTGTCGCAGGGGTGTCCCGAAGGGTAGAGGTGAGTCGATGAGCATACTATTTTCTCCCGATTCAGAGCAAATTTGGCAACGGAAGTGGAACGAAGCCAAACTGTTCGAATCCAATTTGAACGGTGATAAACCAAAGTTCTACTGCCTCGAGATGTACCCGTACCCAAGCGGTAAAATGCACATGGGCCACGTGCGAAATTACTCAATCGGTGACGCAGTGGCCCGTTACAAGCGGATGATGGGCTTTGATGTCTTGTACCCAATGGGCTTTGATTCATTTGGCATGCCAGCTGAAAACGCGGCGATTAAAGAAAACGCTCATCCTCACGAGATCACCGAGCGCAACATGGCTTCAATCACCGACCAAATCAAGCGAATGGGCTTTTCATACGATTGGAAGCGGCAAGTGAAAAGCCATGACCCACGCTACTATCGGTGGAATCAATGGTTTTTCACGAAGTTCATGGAAATGGGTCTTGCCACTCAGCAATTCGCGCCCGTTAACTGGTGCTCGCAATGTGAAACCGTTCTGGCCAATGAGCAAGTCAAGGCTGGACGCTGCTGGCGCTGCAACGGACCTGTGTCTCAAGAAGAGATGAACCAGTGGTTCCTCGATATCCCAAGTTACGCTCAAGAACTTGTCGACGGGCTTGACACAATTGACTTTCCAGAGAATGTAAAAGCCTTGCAAAGGGACTGGATTGGACGTTCAGAAGGTGCCGAAATCACCTTCGCTATCGAAGGGCGTGAAGAAGAAATCAAAGTGTTTACCACACGCCCTGACACGCTGTTTGGCACCACGTTTGTCACCCTCGCCCCTGAACATCCACTGGCCGGATCGCTGGTCAAGGGCACGCCTCAGGAAGAAGCATGGCAACACCTGTACGATGAAGTCTCAGCCATGAGCGAGTTCGACCGCATCAAGAACATGAACAAAAAGCGTGGCGTACCCCTCGGGGTCCATGCAATTCACCCATTGACCGGTGAGCGAATACCCATTTGGGCTGGAAATTTCGTGATTGCCAGTTACGGGACAGGGGCCGTTATGGCTGTGCCAGGCCATGACGAGCGCGACTTTGATTTCGCCAAATCCTATGACATTCCAATTCGCCGAGTTCTCGTGATGAAGGAAGGTGCTGATGCTGATGCTGAACTCAAACGGGCTGAGTCTGACTTTGGATGGATGGTGAACAGTCCAATTGAAGGGTTTGACGGCCTTTACGGCGACGAAGCCAAATCAGCGGTGATCAACGCTCTTACAGCAAAAAATGCAGGATCTCAAACCATCAATTGGAAGATTCGCCCATGGTTGGTCTCAAGACAGCGGTATTGGGGCACGCCAATCCCAGTCATCCATTGCGGTTCCTGTGGTGCTGTGCCTGTTCCTGAAGCCGATCTACCGGTTGAACTTCCAAGGGATGTGACCTTCGGCGAGGGCAACCCTCTGGAAACTTCTGCGTCGTTCCTTGCCGCAGATTGCCCAACCTGTGGAGAAGAAGGCCGTCGAGAAACAGACACCATGGACACATTTGTCGATTCGTCGTGGTACTTCCTACGGTTCACCGATCCGCTGAACGATGAACTCTGCTTTGACTCAGCAAAGGCAAACCAGTGGATGAACGTCGACTTTTACTGCGGCGGGATTGAACACGCCCAAATGCACCTGATTTACGCTCGCTTCTGGACGAAAGCTCTGCGGGACCTCGGGCTTCACGATATTGATGAACCCTTCAACGAACTGCTTTGTCAGGGGATGGTCAACATGGCTGCACCGTGGTGTGAATCTTGCGGCCTCACTTTTACCGTCGATCTTGCAGGTGCACCCTGCCCTCAATGCAACGCTGTACTGGGCGAGCGCTCTGCCAAGATGAGCAAGTCGACAGGAAACACCGTTTCTCCCGAAGACATGATCGAACAGTATGGTGCTGACACCGTCCGCTTGTTCATTCTCTTTGCAGCGAACCCCACCGCTGGGATGGATTGGTCAGACACTGCGCTGGAAGCCAATTACAAGGTCATGATGCAGTTGTACAGCATGCCAGAGCGCATGCAGTCTTGGGACGGCCCTGCAGGCCCGATGGATGTCTGGTTTGAAGGCAGACTGAAGCAACGCGTTGAAGAATTCCAGAGCGCTATGGACGTGTATGATTTGCGCCGCGCCGTCGAACTCTCTCATTATGAATTGGTGAAAGACGTCAACTGGTACACACGCCGTGGCGGCAACAATGCCGAAATCGCTTCTAAAATCCTCAGGCATTGGGCTCACATGCTTTCCATTTCAACGCCCCACATCGCCGAAGAATGGTGGGCTGTGCTCGGTATGGACGGGCTGATCAGCGGTGCTGAAATGCCGCAGCTCGACCCAATCTCGCCAGCGGAACAAACCGCCCTCGATGGAGAAACTACCACCCGCAGTTTCCTCGAAAATGCACGGAAAATCAAGGACGTTGCTGAACGCCACTTGGACGGCCCAGCCACATCAGCAACGATCATCGTCGCACCAACCTGGAAGCGGGAACTTGCCGTGACTGCTCTTGAATTTTTAGAACAAGGCGGAAATCCAAAACAATTCATCGGTGTTCTCAGCAAAATGGAAATCGCTCAAGGTGAGCGAAAAGGCGAAATTATGGGCTTCTGGGGCAAGAAAATGCTTCCTCAAGTGTTCAAGTGGGATGATGAATCACGTATTCTGATTCGGAGCACCTTAGACGAAGTTGAATCCCTTCGTTTGCGTTCATCGTTCATCGCTGAAGAACTGGGGCTCTCAACCGTTCACGTCGTACTCGGTGAATCTGAAGACGATGATACAGGTAGAGCAGGAGGCGCTATGCCTCTTTCCCCATCTGTCGTGTATGCTTAATCAGCGGCGTTGCCATTCGGTTCCAGTCCACCAGTAGGTGGCGCCGTCACTCATGGCTCGCCATGTGTATCCTGCTTCATCGGTCCACTGCCGGAGCACAGTCGGCTCCTGTGCCACTGGTTGAGCGGCCACTGGCTGGACGGCCACTGGTTGAACTGCCACTGGCTGAACAGCCACAGGTGTTGCAACAACAGACCGTATTCCAGCGGTTGGCAGTGCATCGAAGGTTTTGATTTCTTCTTCGTCCTCAGTTTTTCGGCGAAGGAACAACACGGCTCCACCACCAAGCACGCCAATGACAACAAGGGCGATGATGATCATGTTTCGCTTTGCAGCGGCGTCTTCGGCAGCCACAGCTTCGGCAGCCTCGATGGCAGCTTGGGCAATGTCACCCACACCGTCGCCGTCAGTGTCCATCGTTTCTGCAGAATCGTTAGGGAAGGCGTCAGCGTTGTCACCGACACCGTCGTTATCGCTGTCGGCGGATTCAGTAGCGTCGTTTGGCGCCCAGTCAGCGTTATCGCCAATCAAGTCACCATCAGAATCGAGGGTTTCGTTTGCGTCATTTGCAAAGGCGTCGGCGTTGTCGCCTACGCCATCGAGATCAGTGTCCATTGTCTCAGAAGCATCCTCAGGGAAGACATCCGAATTATCGCCGACTCCATCCATGTCAGTGTCCACTGTTTCATTGGCATCGTTCGGGAAGGCGTCAGCGTTGTCGCCAACGCTGTCCATATCCGAATCTGTTGTTTCAGTAGCGTCGTTTGGGAAGGCATCGGCATTATCGCCGGTTCCATCCATGTCGGAATCCATTGTTTCATTGGCATCTCCGGGGAATGCATCAGCGTTGTCGCCGACATTATCGCCGTCGCTGTCTGCAGTTTCAGCCGGGTCGCTAGGGAATGCGTCAGCGTTGTCCCCCACGAGGTCGCCATCTGAATCGACTGTTTCCGTAGCATCATTAGGGAATGCGTCAGCGTTATCGCCCACGCCGTCCATATCCGAATCTGTTGTTTCAGTAGCGTCGTCGTCAAAAGCATCAGCGTTGTTGCCAACACCATCGCCGTCGCTGTCGATTGTTTCGGATGCATCATCAGGGAATGCGTCAGC
>DUKM01000001.1 GCA_013329255.1 Candidatus Poseidoniaceae archaeon
GACGATGCCTCGGTGAAGCGCTCCATTTCGCTAAGCGTCGAAATTCTTGACACTGCGGCCGTTGATGTTTCGGACGAAGATGCAGACCAATCCTACATTCCAGGCGACCCTGCTCAAACCATGGCGTTTGAAGTTCGAAACGACGGGAACAGTCCTGACCGCTTCACCATGACGGCGAACATTCCTGAAGGCATGGTCATTGAATTCAATAACTTGTTTGACGGGAACACGCCCGAAATCGAAACAGGTGCAAGTTACAACGTCACCGTTCGCTTCTCTTTTGAATCTGGTACATCGGGCGAATTGACGCTCGACATCATCGCCACCAGCGTGAACGACGCTTTGATTTCCGCACAAGGCTCAGCCACATACCTTGTCGGTTCCCAGAACTGGCTGAAGATCCTTCCAGCAGCCCCCCTCACCATCGATGAAGCAGAACCTGCAGATGAGTGGAGCATGACTGTAAAAGTACGAAACCAATACACAACGGCTCAATCTGTGACCATCGATTTGGACAACAGTGAATCCTCTGCCTATGTTCAAACTCGAATCGGAAGCAACGACCGCTCGTTCGTCCTTGCAGTTGAAGAAGAGCGAGAAGTCACAGTGTACTTCGAAGTCTCAGAAACAACCCTGCTAAATTTGGGCTCTGACTCCTTCTCGACCAACCTCACACTCTGGGCGCGCTCAGAAACCGTGAGCGATGCTGCAAACAGCAACCTCCAAGTGATTTTGATTAAGCAAGCAAGCGATGTTGACGGTGCAGCAGGCGCTGACGACGGCCTCCCAATCGGCTCAATCCTGATGTGGGTTGCCTTCGTGGGCATCATGGGCATTGGCGTGTTTGTGATCCTGAACATCATTCGAGTCGAAGAGGAAGATGACGAATATGGTGGATGGGGCGAAGAAGGCTATGAAAATAGCATTGAAGCTACCTACGGTGCTGTTGCTTCAGCACCAACCGTTCCGGTCGCTGGCGCTTTGCCAGCAACCCCACCACCATCGGCCCCCGCACCTGCTCCGGCAGCCGCTCCAGCAGCAGCATCTGCACCAGCGCCAGAACCAGCATCCACGACTCCTCCATTGCCTGCAGCCGGCCTTCCAGAAGGCTGGACTATGGACCAATGGGAAGTCTACGGGCAAATGTGGCTCGAGCAAAACGGAATGGCCTGACTGAGGTTTTCCTCAATGCCGACCCTCCGTAGGGTTCAAGACGGTCTCAACCTCCGCTGAGAATGCAAGGAGCGATTCATCATGTACGGAAACGGTCAAGCCCCAATCTTCATCCTCAAGGATGGCACCCAACGAACTCGTGGACGAAGCGCACAGTCCAACAACATCGCAGCAGCCAAAGCGGTTGCAGATGCGGTCCGTTCAACGCTTGGTCCAAAGGGCATGGACAAGATGCTCGTCGATTCGATGGGCGATGTTGTCATCACCAACGACGGTGCAACCATTTTGAAGGAAATGGACATTGACCACCCTGCGGCTAAGATGATCATCGAAGTGGCCAAGACCCAAGAGCAGCACTGCTACGATGGTACAACCTCGGCGGTCGTTCTCTCTGGAGAATTACTCAAGCGCAGCGAAGACCTCATCGAACAAAACGTTCATCCAACCGTCATCTGTGAAGGATTCCGCTTGGCGGCTGAGAAAGCCGTCGAGTTGCTGGAAAACCACGGAATCGCAACGCACAACGACGATGCTGTCCTCACCGAAGTGGCCAAAACAGCCCTCACTGGTAAATCAGCAGGTGCAGTCAAGAGTTTCATGGCCGATATTTGTGTCCGAGCCGTCAACGCCGTCGGCGTTATTGAAGGCGAAGAGCGCATTGTCGATTTGAGCGATATTAAGGTCGAGAAGCGCCAAGGCGGGTCAATCAAAGATTCATCCCTCATCGATGGTATTCTCCTCGACAAAGAGCGCGTTCATGCTGGCATGCCTCGCAGCATCGCAAACGCTAAGATCGCACTGGTCAACTCCGCTATCGAAGTTAAAAAGACCGAAGTTGACGCTAAAATCCAAATCACCGACCCCAGCCAGTTGGCTCTTTTCCTCGAAGAAGAAGAGAATTACATCCGTGGGCTTGTTGAGAAAATCCAAGCCGCAGGAGCAACCGTTCTTGTCTGCCAGAAAGGCATCGATGAACTCGCTCAACATTACATGGCCAAGGCAGGTATTTTTGCCGTTCGCCGAGCTAAGAAGTCCGATATGGAGGCCCTTTCAAAGGCTACAAGCGGACGTATTGTCACCAACTTGGACGACCTATCTGACGACGATTTGGGCCATGCTGCAAAGGTCGAAGAGCGCAAGATTGGCGAATCCGACATGACGTTCATCACCGGCTGTCCTGAAGCAAAATCCGTTTCAGTGCTCCTGCGTGGTGGTACTGAACACGTGGTCGATGAAATCCGCCGTGCGTTTGACGATGCAGTCGGTGTGGTTTCAGTTGCTTGGGAAGATGGCGCAGTTCTCACGGGCGGCGGCAGTGTTCTTGCTGCTCTTTCAAGAGACTTGCGAACCTACGCTGAAGGCGTTGGTGGACGCGAGCAAATGGCCATCGAAGCCTTTGCTTCAGCCTTGGAAATCATTCCTCGGACCCTTGCTGAAAACGCAGGTCTGGACCCCGTTACAACCCTCATCGAATTGCGTAAGGCTCACGCTGATGGACAGTCTCATGCTGGAATCAACGTGTACGAAGGTGGCGTTGTCGACATGAAGGCAGCCAACGTGATTGAACCTATGCGAGTTGTGGAACAAGCAATTCAATCGGCAACCGAAACTGCGATCATGATCCTACGGATTGACGATGTCATTTCTTCCAAGGGCGTCTCGATGGGCGATGACATGGGCGGCATGGGTGGCATGGGCGACTTCCAAATGTGAAGTTCACCAAATCACTTCACTAAAAAACCGAGCATCACCGCTTCTTTCCTAGCCGACAAGGCTTGCGTAGACCGGTTTCTTTGATACGGGCAAGTGCGAACCTTGAAAGGCCCCTGCATGGTGGGAAAGTTTGCTTACGACCAACGTGAGTGGGGTGATTCACATGACCATTGTAGCAAAGGTTTGGATTGATGAAGATTGCATCACCTGTGATGCGTGCCAAGACATCTGTCCTGAAGTGTTTGAAATCACAGATGATTCATCTCAAATCCTTGCTGCAGTCCGCACCGACGGTGTGTTTGATCGCAACGTGGGTGGCTCACCAATGTTGGGGTCCCTCGGCGCTGAATACGGTGAAATGATCCTTGAAGCTGCTGAGGCTTGCCCGGTTGAAGTCATCAAGTTTGAACTTGTTACTGACGGTGCCGAAGTTGTGGCAGAAGTTGCTCCTGCAGCGGAGATGGCTGTCGAAGCAGCACCCGCCGCAGCGGTGGCCACCGGTGGCAGTGATGCCTTCCAAGCCTTGATGGGCGGCGATAGAAGCCTTGCCATCTTGTTTGGTTCACAAACTGGGAACGCAGCCGGCCTCGCTGACAAAACGGCGAAACTCGCCGCTGATTACGGTCTTGTTCCTACCATATACGACATGGATGGATTCGATGCTGGAAAACTCAATGCTCATTCCCGCACCCTCATCATCACCTCGACATGGGGCGAAGGCGAAATGCCTGACAACGCAGAAACCCTCTGGAACACGGTCAGCAGCGGAAAACCATCGCTTTCCAACGTGCACTTCAGCATTTGTGCAATCGGCGACTCTTCCTATGATGAATTCTGCAAGGCAGGAACAGATTGGGATGACAAGTACGTCGAACTCGGTGCCAATCGGGTTCATGAAACTAAACTCTGTGATGTCGACTTCGATACCCCATGGGCCCAATGGGTTTCACAAGCTCTCCCCTTGCTTGCTTGCGTCGACCAATCAGGCACCCTCCAAGAAGTTCTACTCGACGAGATGATTCAATATGGATCAGGAACCGCTGATGAAGTGGCTGATGGTGATTTTGCCCCAGGTATCATTCCTCAAGCAGAACTCTCCATCACCCTCTCATTGTTCCGATACTGCCCTGCAGCCAATGAATCTGGCTGGGACACCATTGCATGCGCAGTCCCCGGTCACGCAACGGTCGAAAACCTCCTCACTGCCATTCAGCAAGACGTCGATGGAAGTTTCGCATTCCGCCGTGGAAACGGAAACGGAACAGCAACCAGTGGCCTGCGAGTCAATGGGCGCGTGGTTCTTGCGGACTTAGCCTGCATCAACGACTTGGTATCCGAAGGCGGCGTGCTCAAGGTCGAACCTTTGCCAGGTTATCCCGTCATACGGGACCTGATCGTCGATTACTCTGGCTATGAAGCCAACCGAAGCGAGAGCAAGCCTTGGCTCCGTGCCGACCCCCGTGAAGGTGCAACCCTGTTGAATGGAAGCGCCATGGGTACCATGGAACCCGCAACGGCAACCACCCTTCACGCCATGACCGATGTGAACTCTTACCAACTGCTTCATGCTATGTCGGACACCGTGCCATTCAACCCATCTTACAAGGGTCCTGCCATTCTTCTGCAGCACTGGACTCGATCGCTCGATCCCCGAACCGGTGACGAACAAAAAGCAGAACTCGCAGAGATGCTCGATGGCGAAAGCGGCGTTTGGGCAGAGGCTGATATGGCTTCTATTGCCCGCTACGGCGCTGAAGGACGCACCGCTTCCAAAGCACTCAATGCAGCCCGCAGCCACCTGCTCAACGTCACCAACTACACTGGCCCCCATGGTCGTTTGGTCAAGTGGTACGGACGCAGCGTCAAGTGGTCTGGCAATGTCAACGAAACGACACTTTACCGACAAGTCTTGGGACCTGTTGGCTTGCTGAGCAACATCTTTGATGGCGTCTCTGCTCGTATGTTCCTCGGATTCACTCGCAACGGTGCTCCTCCAATTCGAAGCCTCCAAGCCCTGGTCGCTCCACCAGCAGGCGTTGGTAAAATTCCAAACATGGTCAACCGAAAGGTCGAGGCGCACCACGAAGTCGTCAGTTTGTTCAACGAAATCGATCAGAGGTTCTGAGGTGTTGACATGGCTGTGAAAATCGCATACTACCCCGGAAACGCAGCACGTGCAGCGTCCTATGAGGTGGAAGATTGCATTCAACCGCTGTGCAAGACGCTCGGAATCCAATTGATTGAACTTCCAAAGGCCTCCAGCGATGGTGGAAACATCATCAAGCAATCATCTCCAAAACTTCAGCATGCATTGGTTGCACGAAACCTAGCCCTCGCAGAAATGAAGGGCGTTGATGTCATGACCACCTGCGCAACAAGTTACGGCATCATGTGCGATACCGTTGACGAGTTTTCTTCGGACATGGGCTTTGCTAACACCGTGAATAACCTCGTTGCACGCACCACTGGCATCGAATACCAAGGCGAATCTAAACCTCGACACCTGCTTCACTTCCTTGTGGAAGAAATTGGCCTGGACACTGTTCGAGACGCTGTCATCAATCCAATTCGAATGAACGTCGCACCCTACTATGGGCCGAACATGCAACGCCAAGGTGCGACCGCAGGCGATGACGCATTCATGCCGACCTACCTCGAACAACTGATCGTTGCGCTTGGTGGAACACCCGTTGATTACGATTCCAAGTGCCAAAGCGTCGGAGCACCCGCACTGTTGACGCTCAACAAACCAGTGATGAAGATGACCGCTGCCGTTCTTGCCGATGCAAAGAGCAGCGGAGCCGACCTCATGGTAAGCGCCTGCACCGTGTCGCATTCGAACCTCGACTCCTATCAATCAAAGGCCGCGAAAGTCAGTGGCAAGGACACATCGATGCCAATCGTGCATTTGGCAGAACTCGTTGCGTTTGCCCTTGGTCATTTCCCAGACCGATTTGCACAACTCCGAGTGCGCTCGCTTGTCATTGGCGGCTGATTCAGCCACCATGCAACAACGAATAGACACTCATCGCCGTGGCATTGCCAATGGTCTCAACCCCAGCCAGTTCGTCCTTGCTTGCTGCGAACACACCAGCAATTGTTTCGAACGCTTCGATCAAAGCCTTGGCTCTGGCTTGACCGACACCCTCTATTGCAGCGAGCACCGCTGTTTGTTCATGCTTGGAATGTTCAGGCCAGCGTTGAGCCAGTGGCGTTCGTTCCACTTCACCCAGTTCAATGGCTTTGATTTCTGCAGCCGCTGCTGAGGTGGCCCGCTCAACGGCTCGAGCATCTTGGTGATCTGCAGCGCGTTGCATGCTCTCAAAGGCCCAGCGTTCCATCACATCGTGCTCGCGATGGGCGGCAGCGATCAAGAACCGTGCAGTTTCTTCCGCTCCTTTGGTCATCATGATGGGCATGCCCAAATCGAGGCTGATGTATGCCAGTGCCCCGTGAACAGCATCAGGATGAACCGCTTGCCCGTGGCCTTGGCCGACTTCAACCAACAACAAGGGGCGAAGGGCTGCTGCGCTGAGGCGTCGACACTGATGGAGCAACCTCCCATCGCTCAAGGAATTCACCAGGTCTCTTGCTGTCTTGCGTTCGATGAGCACCCGTTGAGACAAGCGTACATCCCCTGTATTCAGATGCTTAAACGCTACATGAGCGCCCATGCTCTTGAGGTAAGGCGCCAGCGTTGATTTTGCTTCTCGATGGTCAAGAATGATGGTCGTCTCTGCGGCGTGTTCTTGCATTGAAGCCACCGTTGCAGATGCAGCGGCAGCTGCTAACTGTTCGAGTTCTCTGTGGGCTTTTCCGTCTAGAATCGGTCCCTCTGGAACATTGGTGATGGTTGCAGAAGCCACTGGCTCTTGCTGCTTGGCTGCTGTGGTTGGTGCAGAAGTAAATTGATCCAATCCCATTTGTTGCCTTGGGCGTTGATCGATTGGATTGAGCACTGGTTTTTCCCTTTTAGGCGCCCCTGCATTTCTTTCTATAGTTTCTTTCCCTTCGTCATCTTGTGGTGCTTCAGGTGT
>DUKM01000108.1:0-1893 GCA_013329255.1 Candidatus Poseidoniaceae archaeon
GGGATTGCGACAAGGGCGGCACCAAGGGTGCTTGTTACGGCTAAGGCCGTAGCGTGCTGTGGGTGGTGTGCGAAAACCGCTTGTTGGTGAATAGGCACCGTGTAATACCTGCGCGCATCGATGCCAAGGCGGTCGAAATGTGCCACGAGCGTTTCAGGTTCGGTTGTATGAACGCAGAACTGGTGCCAAGCGTGTTCTGCCCCTGGGCGGACCTTCGGTGGCTGAAGAAGTGGATTTTCCCCGATCGCTTCTGTGTAACGGGCAGCAATTGTGCGACGTCGCTCTACCCACCGATCAAGTTGCTTCAGTTGTTCCAGCCCAATGGCTGCCGAAACTTCCGACATGCGTAAATTGCTGCCTAATTCCATCGCCTCCAAGTCTGGGCTTCGTCCGTGATTTGTGATGCCTGAGATCTTAGCAGTGTAGGCCGGCAGGGTGGTCGTGAGCATACCGCCCTCGCCACCTACGGCCATGTTTTTGGATGGGAAAAAGGAGAAACATCCGATGTCACCCATCGACCCTGCTGTTCGTCTTGAGCCGTCAAGAAGTTGTTGTGTTGCCCCGTGCGCTTGGGCCGCATCCTCGATCAACGCGATGTTGTGTGTGGCGCACAGCGTCAGAAGTCTTGGATCGTATGGCTGGCCGAAGAGGTGGACTCCAATCACGGCCTTAGTAGCGGGTGTGATGGCGTCTTGAACTGCGTTCACATCGAGGCAGAAATAATCGGGTTCAACATCCACGAACACCGGCGTAGCACCGACCAAAAGAATGCATGTGGCGGTCGAGATGAAGGTGTAGGATGGGACAACCACCTCATCGCCAGGCCCAATATTAGCAATCCGGAGGGCCGCCCACAGTGCAGATGAACCGTTTTGACAAGGCGTAGCACTCAACGCACCACAATGGGCGGCAAAGGCTTCGCCGAAGGCACGGCCTTGAGCGCCTTTGACCCAGCGCTTAGAATCCAAAACGGCCATTGCCGCACTGCGCATTTCTTCATCCCATGATGGGCGACCGGTCGGAATGCGCTCCATACAACGGCGAATTGCCCGACCCCCTTGAGTCTGCTTCTCAACACCGTTGGCGGTCGCGGTCTTCAAGACCCCCTGCTTCCCTCCCCACGGTATGGTATCGGACGACGAGGCTTTCTCCGCGGAGATGCCTACGGCGGATGAGCCGAGTTTAGCGGACCTTGTCGATGATATCCTCACCCCTGATGAACAAACTTCCCCGGCTGTTGTGGAAAAGCAAACGAAGCAAAAAAGGTACAAGCCGAAAGGGATGTACCTTGGAAACAGGCGTGACACTGGCGAGCCCATTGACATCAAACCGATGGTCCTTGCACGCCACGCCGCCATGCTTGGTTCAACTGGTTCTGGAAAAACCGTCATGGCCAAGGCGTTGATCGAAGAAGCGGCGTTAGCAAAGATTCCATCGCTAATCATCGATCCACAGGGCGATTTGGCGCGCCTCGCCCTTGGTATCGCCCCTGCTGATCTGGAAGCAGAAGGTGGTGATGTGGCGAGGGCAAAGAAACTCATGGACATGTGTGAGGTTCGCATTTGGACCCCGCTTCGCTCGAAGGGTTTGCCTTTGTGCATTGATCCATTTCGAACACCGCCTTCAAACCTCGATGCTGAAGAAGCGATTACCGCATGGGACATGGTGGCCGCAGGGTTCACCAGTTTAGCCGGCTATGATGTTGAAAAAGCGCAAGGGAAAATCGTCAAACCCTTCCTCTATGAAGTGCTGGTCGAAGGTACAAAGCATGGATTGGACGTCAGTGATTTCCAAGCGTTGGCGCGAGTGGTGCGAGAGCCAAACCAAGAATTCACGCGAAAACTCTACCCTGAATGCTTCCTTGATATTGAGGAGGGGGAAGAAAAACTTGCG
>DUKM01000108.1:2269-6795 GCA_013329255.1 Candidatus Poseidoniaceae archaeon
TTGCCAAAAACAACTCGAAATGAGTTGGCAAGGCGTCTTTCTGCTTATTCTTCGGGCGTCAATCAGTTGTTGTTTTCAAACGGCGTCCCCATCGATATCGATTCCTTTGTTGAGCCTGCAATCCCAGGAAAAATCCCCCTCAACATCGTCTACCTTAACACCATTCAGGATGAAGCACAGAAGCAATATTTTGTTCAAGAATTGTCTCGGGAGTTGTACGATTGGATGCTCACGCAGCAACCTGCTGAAGGCGAATTAAAATTGCTCTTTTTCATGGATGAAGTGGCGCCTTACCTGCCGCCGCACCCAAGAAATCCCCCCGCCAAGGATTTGATTAAACTCATCTTCAAGCAGGCAAGGAAGTACGGTGTTGCTTGCGTTCTGGCAACGCAAAACGTGAGCGATGTCGATTACAAAATTCTCGCCCAAGCCAACACCACATTCATTGGACGGTTCACCCAACCGCAAGACGTCGAAAAGGTTCGTCACTTGTTGAAGGAAAGTGGTGGCGATCAAGACTTAGTGGCCCAGTTGCCAACGCTTGGACCGGGTCAATTCCAAATGGTGGCGCCGGACGTTGATCCCGCCCCTGTGCCGATTCAATGCCGATGGCTCTACACCGACCACGGAGCCCCATTGAACGAAGATCAAGTCGAAGACATCATCTCTGATGATATCCGTGCGTGGGCGAAAACGCGTTCTGCTGGGAACACCAAAAGCCGTGGGGCAGGAGCGGCTCATGCTGCCAGCCGTGGTTCCTCATGGAACACGAACGGTTTGGATGAACAATGGGCACAGGGCGAGGCGCAGTCGATTGTTGGTAACGCTCGAATCAAGGCCGTTGGTGGCATGACTGCCGCTGCACACGGGCTTGTCGATGATTCTGCTTTTGAAACCCGGTTGATGGGTGGTTTTGCTGTCCTCAGAGACGGACGAGATCCGCTCTACACAATGCAAGCTGCCGCCAATCTGGCATCGGTAGTGGCGCTTGCCTGGACCATGGTGGCGTTGATGTTTGCATGGAGGGATGGAGATCTAGACTGGTGGTGGTTGTTGATCAGCGTCGGTTTGTCCGGTACGACAGCGTTGATTATCGCTCTGGAAATGTTGCTTTCACACGACGCTGAACTGCTGCACCGCATTACAAAATTCGCTCGAACGTTCCAACTGGTGTTGGTTTCATGGCTTTGGGGGCTTCTCCTTTGGTCTGGCCAAGGCTCGCTCAATTTGAGGGGGGCTGAACCCTTCCTCGAAGTGGTGGTGGTGTGGGTGACCATGTTCACTGGCATCGAAATTCTCAGTCGCTTCCGCTTGGGCCAGATTCGGTGGAATGGGGGCACGGCACTTGACAAACTGAAGGGTGTCACGGCTGTTTTGACCGAGGTTGAAATCACTGAAATGAAGGCAAACTCTTCCCAGATTATGTCCACCGTTCGTTGGGGGCTTCACGGGGTGACGTTGGTTTGGCTTTGTGTTCTGCTTGCGTTTGGCCAAGGCGTGATGCCGGAGACGATGACTGCAGAAGATTGGGGCCGTCCTACGTTGTGGCTTGCAGCGATGTATGCGCTGATGTTTGGCAGCGAGTCATGGTTACGAATGCGTGGGAAAATGCCAACACAGTGACCATGTTCGAAAAGAACTGATAGGCCAGCCACCCTTCCGAGGGCTATGGGTGAAGTCGGTTTCATACCGCTTGATTGGGCACAGCAATCTGAAGAGGTCATGCTTGAGCAAGCGAATCTGGCCTATCAAGAAAATAACACCCGTCGCACGACTCGGCACTTCTCAACTCAGTCGGTTGATCGAAAACTGATTGAATTGGCCATTCAATCGGGCGGTACCGCCCCAAACGGCGCTCACTTACAACCATGGACGTGGGTCGCTGTTTCCAACGCTGAATTGAAGAAAAAAATCAGAAGTGCTGCGGAAGAAGAAGAACGGCGCACCTACGATCATCGCATGCCGGAAGCGTGGGCTGAAGTGCTTTCTCCGCTCGGCACGGACGCAGTAAAAGAACACCTCACAGATGCACCTTGGGTTGTGGTTTTGTTTAAGCAGAAAAAACGACTTCGAGACAACGGCGAGTGGGGCCCAACATACTATGCTACCGAATCATGCGGTATTGCTGCGGGCTTGTTCATCAACGCCGTGCACCGCATGGGGCTTGTCACGTTGACGCATACCCCCTCGCCAATGAAGTTCCTCGGCGATTTACTCGATCGGCCCCCCCACGAGGAGGCCATGCTCGTTATGCCCGTTGGCTATCCAGCACCGGGTGCCAAGGTCCCAGACATTCATCGAAAACCATTGGAAGAAATCTCCATTTTCATGGAAGAGTGAGTCCTTTTTGGCCAGCAAAGGCGTCCTGTCGCGTCATTGATATACGCGCGGCATAAGGGACGGCTGAAGCAGGGGTTGCCAAGCTTGGTCAACGGCGCTGGGATGAGGTCCCAGTCTCTATGAGTTCGCAGGTTCGAATCCTGCCCTCTGCACTCCGATAACGACACAAAGGGTTGTGAGTGTGACGCGTCGACAACCATCGCCAAGTGGTGGTTGTGGTTCAATAGACGGCTAAACGCTTATTCCCAATAGGCGTACCTTCCAAAACGAATGGAAGAGCATTGGGGGGGCGCGCCTGAACTTCCGGGTTCAACTTGTTTGGAAGAATTGGTTGCTGTTAGCGGCGGCGTTTCGCTTCGAGTGCTAACCTGGACGCCGACCGATGAAGTTGCAAAAACCCTCGATCCTGTGGTTTTTGTTCCTGGGTGGGGCTCGGTGTTCGAAGGATGGAAGCCATTGATGGCAGCATGGGTTGCCCAAAGACCGGTCGTTTACATTGAAAGCAGAGAAAAGGCAAGCGCTGTTTTTGAAAGCCGAAGAAGTTCAACAAAGGATTTCACCGTTGAGAAATTCACACAGGACCTCATAGACGTCATCAAATTTTACAACCTTGGACCTAACGTCGACTTTTTCTCTTCATCCCTCGGATCAACCGTTCTTATCGACGCTATGCAACGAGACTTAATTGAAGCGCGGAGTTCAATATTCGTGGCCCCAAATCAGGCATTTAAAATGCCATTTGCGCAACGTATGTTGCTGAGAATGCCGCTGCCTAATTTCACATTGAGTTGGATGGTTAAATTTGCAGTTTGGACCATTGAACGAAAGGTCAAAGAAGACGGTCAGAGGGTTCGTTACCGCCGTACTTTGTTGGCCCAAAATGCTGAGAGAATGCGGTCTTCCGCTCGATCTTTAACCCATTTTTCCCTCCCACAAGACCTTTCGAACATCAAAGTGCCTTGCGCCGTTATTTCTGCTGAATCGGACAAGTTGCACGGATTGGATGATGTGAAGAGCATTGTCAAACGGATCCCGGGCGCCACCATGATTGAGGTGCCCTCCAATCAATACGCTCATGAAGCTGGCCTTTTGGTAGAAATCGAAGTGTTTTACAGTTCTCTTTGACCAAAACAGAAGCGTTTCGATTGAGACAGCAGGGTACTTAAATCAAAAAGCCGATAGGGATGGATATGGGTTCCTCTGGCAGCCGGCGCACATACAAGCCTCGGGGTGCAGGCGGAGGTCGCTCTTCTTCGAGAGGCGGCAGCACACGACAAAACCGCAGGTACAGGCCCAGTGGCCGTGGTTCACAATACAACCAGTTTCGCCATCCTCGTCATCATCGAAACCAGCAGCAATACCAGCACAATAAACCCATCAAACAAGGAGATGGAACATGGTACGACCCGAGCACAGGTGAGTACTTCCGAAGAGAGACCTTGTTCGACATGTTGAAGCGTTGGTTTTCGGCATTGACTGGCAAGAAGTCTTGATCATGCTTCGTCTTCGAAAACTGATTCTCGTGCTCTTTGCATGGCCTCGTCGCTGGTGAACCAAAACGTCGGCGTCTCGCCCATGTCTTTGTCCCACCGCTGAACGGAGCGAGCGAACATTTCGCCCTCTGTGTATGTTTCACACCATTTGAGGTACCAATCTGCTTGGGCCATCATGGCCGGATCTTCGTTCGCCGTGCGCTTCAGTGTTTCAGCCTGAAGAGCAATCATCATGACCCAGTTTGGAGAAAGGGCGTAGGTCACGTAGGGATTGCGTTCCATGTCGACGCTGCGCCATTCGGTCCAAAGCGAAAACACTTGGTCGTAGAGAAATCCGATAAGAAGCACTGCAAACATCACTGAAAAGAAAATAAAGGCGAGACCGAGGTACGTCGATGGAATCCCTAACAGGGAAGACGAGAAACAAACCCCATCTGAGCACTGATCTGAAAACCGCCATGAGACGTACGGCCAAACAAGGAGGGTGATGGTGGTGCCCCAAAGCAGTAAACCAACTACCGCCTGACTTTGTTGCATTCGCCAGTATTGGCGCATGGCCCACTTTCGGAACATCGAACTGTTTTCAGAAGACTCTGCCATAGTACCGACTCCATGCACGGGCTAACCCCTCAAGAACTCCACCTATGGTTTGTCCTTCAAAGAGGGCATCATTCAGTACTTTACAGCCGTGCC
>DUKM01000112.1:0-889 GCA_013329255.1 Candidatus Poseidoniaceae archaeon
CCGCTTCCTCGAATCTCGTGGATATGAAGTCAATACCGTTGACTTGCGACCGAGGGTGCTAGCATGTGCGGGGATCATCGGGGCTGAACTCGGCTTCATCTCGCCATCAGAGATCCCTCGAATCGCACCTGGAATTATGATTTCAGACACGCAAGTCGATGCCATTGTAACCGAACTCAAAGCGCTTGCTGAAGCGTTCAAGCCGGCCAATCAAGCAACTCTGGAAGAACCGGAAATGATCGTTGCAGCGTCAGTAGCAGATGCCTCAGACCGGTTGAAGTCGGCACGAAGTAAAATCGACCATATCGATGACCTCCTCGCAAGGCTGCGAGGCTGATCAACGGCTTGCGTAAAAACTCTGAATGAGTTTTGTTACCGTTTGAATATCGCTTATGTCACGAGCAATCATATCGCGAAGAATTGCTTCTCGCTGAGACACGTGCTTCTCGAAAACATCGGGAGATATGCCTGCTGCTTTGCAGATTGTTTCGCGAAGCTTCGACGGAATTCCAGTTTCTTCAATTTGATCGGTGGCTGCGTTGTACTTCCAAATGATGTTCAGTCGAGGTTTGTCGCCTTCCATACCCGCGACCTCAGCGACTTCGGTGATCTTACGAGCGGTTTTTCCATTGACGTGCAATCGAGCTTGAATGATGATGAGGTCGAGTCCGCTGAGCATGATTGGAGGTACGCTCATTGGAGGGTTAATCATACGAGTTACCGTTTCTTGAGCCGTGTTTGCGTGCAGAGAGCCGAAGGAACCGTCGTGGCCAGTGTTCATTGCCGTAAGCAGTGTTGCTGCTTCTGGGCCACGAACTTCTCCAACGATGATTCGGTCAGGACGCATACGCAAGCTTGACTTCAAACAGTCGTTCATGTCAATCTCTGA
>DUKM01000112.1:1273-2548 GCA_013329255.1 Candidatus Poseidoniaceae archaeon
GCGGTGTCTTCCACCGTCAAAAGGCGACGGTCCCATGGAATGTACATGCCCAAGCAGTTGAGGGTGGTGGTCTTACCTGAACCCGTACCACCCGCAATCACAAAGTTGGCTGGGCGGCTGTCAAGCCCTTCGATCCAAACCCACATCATTGCAGCGAGTCGAGTGTTGACAGTACCGAACTTAATCAAATCAATCATGGTCAATGGATCTTCCTTGAACTTACGAATGGTAAGCGTTGGCCCGTCTGGGGACACAGGAGGGATGGTACCGTTGACACGGGAACCATCATGCAGGCGCCCGTCAAAAATTGGCACCATGCCTGGTCCATCACCGAGTGGAACGTTGGTGTAGGAAGCGATGTTCTTCGCAATCTGTAAACCGGATTCATTGTCGATGATGAGGTTGGTACGGCACATCCCGTATTTTCGGTGAGCAACCTTGACTTCCTGTTGCCCGCCATTGTACATCACTTCTTCCAGATTGTCGTCAGTGAGAAGCAATTGTAGATCGCCGTGAGGGTTAGGCTCAGCGGCCCCGTCGACATGGTAAATTGGTGAAGGGTGGTTACCTTCGGTGTAAATCGTCACTAAGCCATATTGTTCCAAAATTGTTTGAGCCATTGTTCAACCTCCAATCATTACCACAGCGCCGAGGTAAAGCCCCATTGAGAGGGCAACCCACATCGGCATCCACCATAGAGCGTCCTTGAACCGACCCAACATTCGCCCGGATACACCGAGTGCAACTGCCGAAGCGGCGCCAAAGAAGAGTGAAAAGGTTTGATTGAAACTGTCGATTTGAAATCCGCTGCTCGCAGGAGCAAAGAGACCAACAATGAATGCGATGAGCACGGGTAAGCCAATTGACACAAACATAACAATGAGTAGACCGCGGCCAAGAAGCTCTTCTTCCCGGGTGTTCATGAGGTCGTTCAGCCGTTCATAATCCATCGACAGGTCAGCCAGGATTTGCTGCAGAGGTGCATCTTGCTCGATAGCCGTTTCAATCAGGACCATTACCCGTTGAACCTGTGAAGATCGGGTTTTGGCTGCAAAGGCTGAAAGCGCCGCTTCGAAGGATGAGGAATGGCTTTCCTCTAACGTTTGAAGCAGAAGAGTTCCAAGGGTGCCTTGGATGTTCTTCGATTGTTCCATCATTGCTTCTTGAATACCACGGCCAGCGCCGACTGTGTCCGACAATCCTTCGAGCAAACCAGGGAGTGCGTTCTCTATAGAGCGGCGCCTCTTGCGTTCGAGCATAGGAGGAATACCTCCT
>DUKM01000112.1:2861-8463 GCA_013329255.1 Candidatus Poseidoniaceae archaeon
CCTCCTGCTGCACAGGCCAAACCAATCACGGAAAGGTAAAGCAACAACGGGTTATCGTTGAATGTTTCCAGCAATCCGAACAGCATAAAATCACAATCCAGGATCCTTTGTGTGGGCCTTAAGCCCAATCATCATCATGCCAATGAGGGTAAAGACAAGTCCGCCTTTTACAACCGAGTTGATCATTCCTTGGTCGATGGTCCCGACGATTGCTTCTGCACCGTCGCCTAAGAGCTGTGGAACGAGCCCCACGATGGCGAGAATGATTGGTCCAATCATACCAATCGAAAGAAGTGTTTCAGGCACAGCACCAAGTTCTTCGATGTATTTTTTGACGGCTTCTGTCCGATCATTCTCCATTCGTACACCCTGCTTTCGCAGTGTCTCAACAATGTCTGTATTTTGTGTGACGTTGGAGTACATCGTGTTCAGCAAACGGCGGTATCCTTCTGATTCCGCTTTTTTGAGCATCGTTTTGAGTTCGGGAGCAAGTCCACGGGATGTGCCTTTTCTCAACCGCTTCATCATCGATGAGAAGTCTTCGGAAATTACGCCATAGCCTCCACTTCCAATGGTGTGGATGGCGGCCTCAAGGCCAACACCGGATGACATGAGAACGTCAAGTGTGCGAATGACGTACAGGATTTCTCTCTGTTCGTCTAACTTCCGCATCTACTTCACCTCAAACAGTGTCTTCGATTAATTCGAACATGAAAGCCTCAGTGGTGCCTTCGTATTCCATTGCAGAGAACAAAACCTTGACGTCTCGTTCTTCAAACGGATCGTGGATGTAAGGCTGTCCGCTGCGGAACATGCTTAGGATTCGCTTGTAATCTTCAAGGCTAATTTCGCCCTTTACCGTGTAAACGGTTGATTCGGAGCCTTCATCGTGAAGATTGTCCCCTTCCTCACCGCGTATGATGGTTCGTGTAAGACGTCGTGTCAAACGAACATGGAGGTCGCAATTCGGAATTCGCACCCAATCTGCGCTTGATGTCCCCGTTGCGGGTCGAATAAAGAAATCTGTTCCAGCCATGCACTTGACCCCTGTCCTCCCCACGCATTGAGAAGGTATTCAATGTTGGGGGAGATTCAACTCAAGCAACAATGCGAAACCAACCAAAGCGGGGTTCGTGAAGGGTGCCTTCATTTGACAGTTCATCCAGTTTAGATTCTGCAATTTGGCGGTCGATTCCACGCGCACCTGCGTTGGTAAGTACGGTTTCAAAGTCAACACCATCGCCTTGATCAAGTTGACCGATGATGGCGAGCAGAGTTTCTTTTACATCGTCATCAGAACCTTCGGAATCCGAGCCTTCAACATCCAATTGGGCTTGTGGTGGGGGTGCTGGTTGGCTTGCCGCCTCCATTCGCCCTTCCGCAATATCAAGTGCTTGCATCACGTTGAGTGTGTAACTTTCAGTGTCAATTTCACCGTAATGGTTTCTCGAAAGGAGAAGCCCATCGACCATTTGTTCAGGGACGCCAGCAGCCTTGAGTCCATCTTGTGTGGGTTCAGCTGCCAATGAATCACTGTGAATCTTCATTCGTCGCAAGGTTCCTTCACAAGCACGGGTGAGCCAAAGAGCGTAGGTTTTGGCATCAATCTCGCATGCCTCTTCGGGCCTCAAGGAAGTGTAGACTGCGCCCTCGTCAGTCTGGTACCAGCGGGACTTCGCCGTCATCAGCAACAGCACAGGTTCACCGGCCTCGGTTTTTTCAACCAAAGAAAGGGTGAGTTCACGCATCGATTCTGATGCGTAATCGCCAACTGAGAAGTAATGCAATCCAGATGGATCGCGCATTTGGCCCTGGTACAATGTAGATCCGTTGGAAGTTTCCCGAACTTCAAGCCGTTCGAGCAAACCTGCAACAATGACACGGTTCACCTTAGCACCGAGTTTTGTAATGACGAAGGACGGATCGTATTCGCCCGATCCCTTCTCATTGAGCGTTGCTTCGCTGAACTCAGATGCAAGCATGTGCCATGCGGGTTGTCGCCGCGCTCGTCCACCGGATTGCATCAGGCCACCCCCCAATGAGCACGCAGTTCAGTCGCCAGCATGCCGGCGTCTTCTTCGACGACGGTTGCTCCGTCAGCGAGCATCATAGCGCCCTGTTCATCAACAATAGTTCTGCCAGTTGCCTGAACGGTCCGGCCTAAGAAAAGGGCTCTCAAGGATTGAACAAAGGCCATTTGCCCGTCTTTATCAACGGCGGCCTTCATCTGTTCTTCATCCATACCGAGCATAGCGAGGGTGGCCTCTTTATTTGTCAAAAGCGACATGCTGGATTGCCCATCGTCAAGGACCATCCGCAAGCGGACATCGCTGTTGCCATCGTTTGGTCCATGTTCTGCACAAGCGCCCTCTCGCAACACCCTTCGGCATTCAGTGCACCGTTGAATGAAACCAGAATCTTCTCGAACACTGACCAAAATAGCCGATGTGGAGACTCCGACCCGGCTTGCCCCTGTAGCCAATTCGTGAAGGCCAACTTCTGCTGTATGATTGCTTAGATCAAGCGAATCATCCCAAGGCGTTTCGTCGAGCATCTCGACCTGGTCCATGGTGTCAACAGTGACGTCTGGAATGCCTTGCCAAGCACGTACTCGGACCCCTTTCAGGCGAACAGTCATTGGTAATTTGTCGTCGGTGATTGGCAATTCGCTCCATGCACTCATTCGGCATCGACCGCTTGGGTCTGCAATTTGACCGGACCACAAGAAACGCTCTTCGCCGTCTCGTGTGAACGAACGCTTGTTCCATTCCGTGATTTGGACAACTGCATCGACGTCTCGAGCGCCGTCGCGGAATTGAGAGATGGTCAAGACGGTTTGTTGCGACAAAGATTCTGCATTAGCGAAGTTCTTGTCGTGGAAGATTTCAACCTTGGTGGTTCGGCCGAAGTTCAATTCGGGTGTGTCTCTGAAGGTTCGAACTTGAGCGCCATCAATCTTGAGAAGGCTGCCAACTTCATGCTCGAACGGTTCCCATGAAAGGAAGCCAATCGTACCGCTTTCGTCCGCAATGCGTCCACGAATGATATCGATTGAACCAGAGCCATCCTTCTTGTGGATTTGATCTGGACGGGAGGCCAGAACTCGCCCAACGACACACACATAGCCATCGGCTGGAAGGCCATTGATGTCTTGAGGCTCACCTGGAGCTACAACAGGGCGTGTGCCCTCTCGGACAACTGCAATTCGTGTCGATTGATTGATGTTGAGGGACATGCGTCCTTGATATTCGTTCACTGATGCGCCTTCAATTCGGACGATTGAACCCGGTGCGAGGTTTGCACTTGGGCCCCAGTCTTTGTATTCCCATCGAGTTTTCTCGCCCTTTTCTTCCCAAGGGTTATCCTCAAGGAGACCAAACGCAATTTGCTTTTGCTCACCACGGATGGTTTGTTCTCGCATGTTGTGCGAGATGATTTCGACCTCGATCTCGATGTCCTTGTCGTTGCCGTTGAGTTCACTCAACTTGCTGACTTTCTTGGTGTTTCGAGGCGTGGCTGATGCGCCCTGAGAAGGACTGCGGTTCGATGGAACAGATTGTTCGCCCTTGAAACGGCGAAGGATGGAACGCATGGCATCTTGCGGCGGAATGTAGAATTCCGTCTCGTACTTTGCGAAAGCCTCTGCGACCTCTTTCGGGTCCGCTTCTGGGCATTCGGCAAGAATTGCATTCACGTGCGTTTCATATTTTTCAGACATTTACGAGCCCCCCGTCAGACGTTTTCATTCGAAGCCTGTACGGAGAACAGGCGTTGGGCTTTCGTGCGGATTGGTTGAGTCTATACACTCCCTTGACCTCCATGGTGACAAAGAGACCTGACGACGGGACTTAAAGAATGCCATCGGATTTTTTCCAAGCCTCTCATAGACTGAGAAAGAACAAACCTGTTTAAGCCGGGTTGATTCGAAGTCCTTGCATTAAAAGAACATCAGGCAAATGCATACTGCCAGAAGAATAAGAGCCTTGAATTCGGACATCGCTCCCAAGGTGAACATCCTTTGAGAGGGCTTGAGCTAAGTTTCCAGACAATCCTGCTTGCTTGACTGGGCCTAAGATCGAGCCGCCTTCAACGCGGAGGATTGTGCTGGTGGTCACCGAAAAATCACCGCTTGTGGGGTTCGCTGTGTGAGCGCCCATCACGCTGTGAACGATGTAACCATCATCCATGCGCTCTAAGAGTGCGTCTTGGGAGTGACCGCCGTTTCGAGACGTCATTGTGAAGTCCCTGCATCCTGTACCAGGTGGTGCTTGGTGACCGCCACGGACTGCAGAACCGGTGCTGTGCGCTTCATCAATTCGGCCCTCAGCAACCTGTTGAGCGGCGTCTCGAGTCGACCACATCGAGCCAACCAATCGCCCCTGATCGACGATGGTTTGCCGGCTTGTTGGGACGCCTTCACCGTCTCTTGAACTGGCTGACTTTCCGCCTTCCATTCGACCGTCATCGATGAGTGTGAGGTCATCTGCAAGCACTTGGGTGCCTTGCTTGCCAGACCAAAAGGATTCATTGCGGACCAAACGGTCCCCCCTCACGGCAGTAGGCACCACCATGGAAAACAGAGGTGAAAAGCCCTCGCTTGTCATCAGCACGGGGGCGTCTTGCGGTTCACTGTTGACTTCAATAGGACCGCGGGTCACCTGAGCCCAATGCACCGCATTCGCAATGCAGGAAGGGACATCTGGGAGCAGTTGACGGCCTGAATCGCCTTCGTATGAACTGGTTAATTCATCATTGGCGTCGATTGAAACTTGGACCCCTAGGCCATGAGAAGTGGTGATTCCAGAAGAATCGATGCCTTCGCTTGAGAGGAGCGCGGACGCCGTGGCTCCGACGCCAAGCCCTCCACCGGTTACGACGGCACGTTCGTCCAACGAAGCAACTTCGCTCAACACTGCATCGGCTTGCTCCAAGAGATCTTCAGGTCCGAGGTCAAGAATGCGTTGATCGCACAAGCCAGAAACCGGCTTGGCATCTTGGGCGCTTGGCAAAACGAAACCTTCCACTGAGGGGGAGGCTCGGGCCACATCCAAGGCTTGTTTGAGAGCATTTGGAGCAGCGTCAACATCGACGAGGTACGCATATCCAAAGCGACCTTCTTCGACAACTCGGATTCCATATCCTCCTTCACCGCCACCTGCTGCGAGTGAAATTTTACCAGCTTCGATGTCAAGTTGGTGACCGTATGATTGGTAAGCAACGACTTCCCACTGGGCCACGCCTTCTTGAGTGCAGAAGGACCCAATGGTCCGACATCCGGCATTGATTCGATCGATTGCGTCGTCTGGAAGCATGATCATCCCACCAAAGCCTGAGAGATTCTCATAATCGGTCCACCGTCGCCAACGGGGACAGTTTGACCCTTCCCACAGAAACCAGGGGCAGCAAGGCGGGCATCTCGAGTCAATCCGTCAACATCGTTGAGGATTTGGAGGGTGAGCCCGCTCACACTTACGTCTTTGAGTGGTTTGGTGAGTTCCCCGTTTTCAATCAACCATGCTTCTTGTGCTGCAAATTGGAACGACCCTCGACCGGTGTCAACTTGACCGCCACGCGAGCCACAAGCGTACACTCCGTACTCGAT
>DUKM01000112.1:8832-12969 GCA_013329255.1 Candidatus Poseidoniaceae archaeon
GACATTCGAACAAGCGGGTGATGTAGACCATCTTGAGCGCGAGCACCAGCGTTTGGTGCAATGTCAAAGTGATGTGCGGTTTCTCGATGATTGAGGTATTCGGTAAGAACGCCGTTCTTGATCAAGCATTTTTCGCGCGTGTCAAGTCCTTCGTCATCAATCGGGTGAGCTCCATAGCCGCCTCGAATGGTAGGGTCGTCAACAACGGTTACGATGCTGTTGCCAATGGTTTGACCAAGCTTACCATCCAAGCAAGAATCGCCTGCTGCGACCAAATCGGCTTCGCAAGGATGGCCGAGGGCTTCGTGAATGTAGACGCCCGTGAGGTCACGGTCTGCCACGAGTGGTAACTTGCCGGAGGGGGCTCGTTCTGCTTTGAGAAGTCGAAGGGTCGCAATCTGAGCGCTTCGGCCAAGTTCGCCAAGGTCACAATCTTCGATAACCTCGAGGCCACCCTCGCCACCGTGGCGCGTTCTATAGGATACAACATCCCCGCCATCGCGCCCTGTAACCGTAGCGTTGATCAAAGAGCGTTGGAAGGACCAAACTCGATTCATTCCTTCAGAAGTCATGAGTTCTGTGTGGAGGTGTTCGTCATGCCAGCCGCAGGTCACAGAGACGATGCGCTCGTCTTCTGCGGCGCTGTCATGGAGGGTCATGAGGTGGTGAAGTTTGGTGTCAAGGTCTGTGTTGCGAACGTCTTTTTTGGGTTTCCAGTGAACTTCATTTTCCAAGATTGGAACGTCCGCAAGCGCCACAGGCCGATCTTTTGATGCCCGTCGAGCTGCAACCGCTTTGGCGAGCCGCACTGTTGATTCGACCTGCCCTGGCAGGGATTGGATATCTGTCGTCGAATGTACACCCCATGCACCATCAGCAAGAATACGCATGGTCACGCCGATTTCTTGACCTGGAATCGCACGTTCCAGTTTCCCGTCTCGAATCGCCACGCTAGAATCGGTAATCGCCATCAAACGGACTTCTGCATAAGAGGCGCCGAGATCCTGTGCATGACCTAAGGCGGCCTGAATTTTCGACTGCTGAAGGTATCTTCCGGTTCCAGCAGAGTGGCCGTCGGTTGGGTTAGCGCTCATCACCATGAATATACGGTGAACGCAACAGTGCTTGAAGTATGGCCCCTCTCGTTCTCAAGAATTGAATTCTGCTGAGACAACGTGGCCAACCAAAACATCACAGTTCAGCCCAGAAGAACCGTCGAGGGAAAGCCCGAGCCGTTCTGCACCCGCAATGTTGCATTCAAGAGGATCTCCAACCAGAACCGCCTCAAGGCTTGCAGCCAATGAGTCAGCCTGTTGGGTGATGCTAAGCATCTCTTCCCCCGAAGTGGTTGGAAGGGAAGTTTCGGCGCCCTCCCAAGCGGGTAAAACAAGAAAGCAGCCAGAGCAATCGCCGTTGCGCACTCCGGCTCGCTTGAACGCCTCAGACACATGATGCGTGCCTGAAAGGTACCTCAAGAATTCAGCATCAAAGGAACGTGCAAGCGAATTGTTTCGGCGTTGACGCCGAGCTGCGCTGTTCCAAGCAGTCCACAGTTGCGCATGGCATTGAGCGACACCTTCGCCAACCAGAACCCATCGCTCGTTCGGCCTATGTTCAAGAAATAATTTCGTCATCGCCGACCCTTTCTTCGGTTCAGCAGATTGCCAGACAAAATGGGGGAAGGGCATTTCATCCATGCCCCTGCGAGGGGCACATGAAGTTTCAATCATCCGATTGAGTTTCGCCTGAAAGTGGGACATCGTCTTGATGGAGGGTGGGTTGAGAAACCGTTTGGTTGGCACGGTCTTCCTTCTCGATGACTTTCTTGACCTCGGCCATGAGTTTCTCCAACAAAACAGGGCCCCAACCACGCAACGCTAGCAAATCATTCCGAATTTTCCGGGACATCGTCAAGACATCACGAGGTGTGCGTAGCCCGAATTTGGACAGTTCTCTCGCTCTTGATCGGCCAACATGTTTGATGTTCACAAGATTAAGAAGATCGGGTTTACACCCGTGGCGGATTCGTTGACGAAGAACATCAATGATCATGGAGAGTTGATCGATTTCTGGCAGATGTTCCTCGGAAAAAACATCGTCGGTGAGCAACACTTGGCGGGCTGCTGAGAGCAACCACCCCATGAGATCCACCCTGTGATTGACATCCCCTGGGCTCACATCGAGATCGGTCTCGATGTCCCTAAGTGTCTCTTCCTCGATCCATTTTTCCAGCATCCAAGCTGATTTCACATAACCCAGAAGACGCTCTTCGAGGGTGACATCGGTGAGGAGTTCTTCATGGACGGTATTGGTTTTCAACCACAGAAGTGAATTGGCTTCCATGTCGCTGTTTTTAGCCCAAAGCGAACTGAAGTCGGGCGTTGTTGTGGCCAGTTGAAGAAGGCTGAATTCGGTCACCGGAGCGTTTTGACGAACGAGGCGCCGGACGGCGCGGCGCAATCCAGTGCGCAACTGAGAGGCTGAAAGTGGGTCGAGGTACATTTGTGTGACCCGTTCTCCCATCATCGTGGCTTCATACATCATCGCATCGTTATCCACGCCAGCCTCGCCACCCCAGCCGCCAACTTGGGCCAAGTCCGTGGCTTGCGTGAACCCCAGCGAGGCTTTGGTGAAGGCGGAATCACCCCTCATCGGTGAGCCATGTGGTTCCCTGGATGGTGATTGAAGCCCAACGCCTCCGGTGTTTTGAGCGATTGTAGCCCAAATAGGCATTTCATCGTCCCAATCCTCTTCCTCATTGCCATCGGCTTTTCGGTCCGCACGACGTGCTGCATAATCTTCATCTGACCCAACCCTACGAATGAACCGTTCTGCCACCAACCAGTCGAGCATTCGGTCCAGTTGTTCCTTGAGGTAGGTGCGTGAAACTGAAGCACCAAGGAAAGTGGCTTGGAAGAAATCACCGAGTTCACCCCGATGGCGAAAGCCGCCTGTTGCTATGGCAGCCAATAAGTGGGTGCGCAAAGCAGGCTCGCTGGAGAGTTTCGAGGTAATGGATTCGACAGGCCCGAAAAAGTACCGGCGGCTTACATCATCTGCTACAGCCCAACCATCGGTGCCCTTGCACAAGACCCATGCCTCTCCGAAGGCATCGTATTTTGGCCGGCCTGCACGCCCGAGCATTTGCCGCACTTCCATAACAGGCAATGGCCGACTCATACCATCGTCCCAGCGCTTTAAGTCCCTCACGAGCACCCGTCTCGCGGGTAAATTCACGCCAGCAGCAAGGGTTGGTGTTGCCGTTAAGCAAACCAGTAATCCTTCCTTGAACGCACCTTCGATGGCTTTTCGCTGACCGTGGGTGAGACCTGCATGGTGGAACGCAACACCACCTCGTATGGCAGTAGCCAACCGTTCAGCCATCGCTGTTTGTTGGCGTCCTTCAAGCGAATTGGCAAAGGTTTCGAGTTTCTTTAACCGATCAGGGTCTTCTTTGGCAAGCCTTTTCGCCACACGTTTTGAAAGTTTTAACGCCTCTGATTGTGCGCTTCTGCGCGTTCCCACGAACACCAAGACCTGACCGTCTTGGTCCAAGGTGTCATTCACAACCACCCATGTTGGATGAGATTTGGGACCTTCGATATCGCGTGGAGGTTGCAACGACTCACCGTCCGAACTCATGGCGGAGGACTGCACGAGCCGGGGTTCAAGGTGGAGATCATGAAAAGTGCTGTATTCCAAGGCAACGGGCCGCCAGTCGGATAAGATCAGAGTCGCGTCAAGCCAAGTCGCCAGATCTTGACAGTTGCCAACCGTCGCCGACAGGGCAATGATTTGCGCTTTCGGGCGCAAATGCCGAAGGCGTGTTAGATTAATCTCGAGGGTCGGGCCTCGTGTTGCATCGTTCATCAAGTGAAACTCGTCCGCTATGACGATTGATACATTGGCCATCATCTCTGAACGGTTCCGCATCAAAGAATCTAATTTTTCAGAGGTGCAAACAAGAACGTCACATTCCTCTATTTTTTTGGCTTCCGCTGAAGCATCGCCAATTCCTAATCCAACCGTCAAACCGGCTGCCGAACACAGTTCAGAGAGATCATCAAATTTCTCACTGGCAAGCGCTTTGAGGGGAACAATATAAACCGCTTTAGAACCAACATCATCGAGTAAAAG
>DUKM01000112.1:13350-18299 GCA_013329255.1 Candidatus Poseidoniaceae archaeon
GTATTGGTTCCACTCAAAACACTCGGCATGGCTTCGTGTTGTGGAGGGTGAAGGGTTTGAATGCCCCATGAATGCTCAAGGAAATCCCTGACTTTTGAAGGCAAATCCAACGCTGAAACCGCTCGCTCTGCCCCCTCCATAAATCCGTACCTGCGCCAACAGTCCAAAAGGACAACGCCTCGACGCCTTCAATCCGACATCCCTAATACCTGCCCCTCGCTGTCCGAATCATGAGCGACGATGTCGAAACCATGGTTGAAGAACGACTGTCCGTGTTCGATGACGAACCAGATCTGAACGATTGGGTCGAAGTGATGTGCGGTGCTGCAATGGCAGTGCTCGGTATATTCCACCTCATTCAACCGGGCGAACTGGTCAATCCAGACGTCATGCGCTGGTTTGCTGCAGCGGTCGTTGCAGCAGGTGCAATTTGGGCTGGACACGGCCTCAAAGACATGGCTGTCAAAGAAATTCGCCGATCGATTGCAATTCTCGACATGTCCGAAAGCGACGATGGACTGGACCATGGACTGATTCGTGACGTGCTTCTCAACCCAAAAGCCTACAGCGACTTCCTAATGGAATCCTATGCGGCTGCTTGGGAAGATGGCGTCATCACCGAAGAAGAACTTGAAGAACTTCGGTCCTTCCAAGCGTCGCTTGGAATCACGGACGAAGACGCTGCAAAGATGAACCTCGATGCAGCGGTGGACTCCGCTTCCAAGGACGGAGAAATCACTGCTGAAGAAGAAGAAACGCTCAAAATGGTCGCCAAGGCAGCCAAGAAAGACGGTGATACCGTTGTCAAGGACGCTAAGAAGAAGGCCAAGAAAGGAAAGTGATTAGACCCACTTCATCGAAGGCGCAAACATTTGTTGGGCGAGCTTTTTGGCTTTTTTCCGCCGGCGTTGCTCAACTGTGGCTGATGTCAGCAGCAACAGGAAACCCAACAATGCAACAGGGGTTGCCCCCACAATCAATCCAGAAGCGTTGCTGAGTTCAAGCCCTTTTGGAACATCAGAAGCATCAAAACCGTCCGAAGCCGTGAACCGAACATCAAGCAAATCGAGATCACAATCACAAAGGGAAACAGAAATACGTTCTGGGAACAATGAGGCTTGAAGCAACACCCAATCGTAGGACGATATGGAAGAAGGACGCGTGCCCCACGCTGGGACACTCACTGAACCAGTAGCAGGGGCTTCAACCATATCCACATCCAAGTGAAATACGGATGAACTTGGTTGTTCATCAACGATCAACAAGCCTTCCAGCATCAACAAATCAAGCAGCAATGAGCGACCAGCGAGTAAAATGAAGCGAACCGTTTGTTCCTCCAAGAGTCCCTCATCGGTGGTTTGGACTCCACCTCTTGCCACTTGGCCGAAAATTGCCTCATCAAGGCGCAACGATTCCAATTCAGGCACCACCAGTTGCCAACGCCCATCGTCCAGCGGCCTCGCTTCTTCGGCGACGATGCGCAGTTGCAGCCGCTCACCTGCGAGCATGCCCCATGTGGCGCCTGTTTGACTGACGAGCACTTGATCTGGTACGCCAGGGTAGGACACATCCCACAATTGTTGAAGCCTCATCTCAACAAGTTCATCGATGGTGTACTCGTTTTCCAACTGCACTTCATCTGCACTTGCCCATAGAGGATGAAACACCCCACCGATGAGCAACAAAACAACCCCTGGAACGAACACGCCAAACCTCAGCGCGCTGGAGGTTGAGTGGCGAAAAGCATTGATTCCAAACAGCAAAAGCAGAGAAAAGGACAGAATCAAGAAACCAAAGGTGGCCTCCTCTAAAACCACCGCCCCTTCTTCATTGCCCAAGAGAGCTGCTCCCGCTGGATAATAGGACACACCCGTAAAGCCACTTGGATCAAGCGGGCCAAGTCCTTCGAACGCCAACTGCCCCGTCCATGAATAGGGTTGGAATTTATCCGCCGTCCCGGTAAAGCAGAGGGTGTATTCACCCAACGGCAACGCTCGCCACCTGTAGGTGATGCGCGTGGATGTTTCATCTTCAGTGACAACAACATCTGGAGAAGGCGCTTGGCGACTGCTGGGCATGAATAATTCTGGAAGATCGTGACTTTGCTCGACTTCAATAGGAACGGCTTCCCATCGAACAAGAACGCCAAGAACCTCGTGCTGCTCGACTTCAAACGTCCAACAATCTTTGTCGTTTTCCACAAGAGCACCCTCGTGGGTTGCTTCAAACTCTGTAGATTTGGGTTCAAGACTGCTCGATGGTTCATCGGAATTACGGGCATCAATATCTTCTGACCATTCCACATCAATTTCGATAAAAGAATTCCCTCGCATGTGAAGTTCCCATGTCCCTGGCCTGTCGATCACGAATGTCAAACGTAGCCGCACCGGATCTTCGGGCCATAGCAAACGGTTTCCGTTCAAATTGAGAGGTTCATCGACAAGAACAATTGGCTCGTTCAGGCTTTGGTCTGGGATGGGTTGGGCTTCAAATTCCCAATCCGTAACGCTCTGGCCAAGGATAAGGGAGACATCGAGGGCGGGTCGGGCGGCTCCAGTCGCATCACCTGTGAACCTGAGATCGATTTCCATGCGTGCCAGCAGGGTTGGGAGCAAGGCTAATTCTGATTGCTTAGGGCTCATATCAAATTCAATTGACACCGTTTTAGGCTGGGCTGGTGAAGCAAACACTTGCTCGCTGACCAGTTCTTCGCCAATCGGTGTGGGGGAGAGAAGGCAGTCGTCATCCTCCACGCATGAAAGATAGAACGAACCGTCTTCGACGGTGAGCGTTCCAGAACTCAAACCGATGGGCATGGCGATGAATCCAAGCATGAGGAAGAGGAAAAACGAGGCGGGGTACCTTGAGCCCCTCTCTGCTTCGCCGCCCATGAAAACGCTAAGCCATTCTTGTCTTGAAATCAATGGCGGTTTCGTTCAACCCGTTGGGGTGTTGGGTTGGTCGGTCAAGACGGTTGAACATTGTCGGCAACGGTACCGCCCTTTCGACGGTTTTTGCCGTGGATATGACCGATCGCAAGTGGAACAAAACCACAACCAAAGCGCACGTTGTCGGCGTAAATTTTCAGTGAAATCTTGGGCGTGTTTAGAAGCAGAACGGCCAGGCCACGCCGCTTCAAGGGCTCTAAAGGTCGCATCATGGCCTCTAAAGCCAAGAGCGTGGATGTATTCGTGGTGCAGGACAAAGGCACCGTAGGCCCTCCATTCTGGCTTCAGCAATTGGGGATGAAGGTCAATCACTTCAACATCAGAAATCTGCATCGAGTTGAGGTCTGTCCCTCGCTTCCAACGCGTGACACCGTGCCGTTGAGTGGCATTTTTACGAAGCACGCCCAGTGGAATGGAATCCAAATCGGTGACCGGAGCATCCAACCACACCGGCATGTCCCGCATGATCTCAATGACGGTGTCCCTAAGTTGATGCAGCGCCGCTTTGGCTTCCGCACTCGGGCGCACCATGAGCCATTCAACTCCATCGGTGATAGGCAGGATGGCCTTCCTTTACCGCAACAAAAAGCCCCTTGCCCGTAGCGCACACTTTGCCATCGGCTTCGAGGAGCAGTTCGACGTGCACCCTATCGCCTTCAATAGAAGCGATTTGGCTTGTCACATGAAGTGGTGTATTGTCGGGAGTAGGGCGTCTTAATTGAACCGAATAAGAGGCAGTAACCGTGCACGGTGGTTCCTTTTCTCCGTTTTGGTCCATCAAAGCTACAGCAGCAGTCCAATTTCCGTGGCAATCCAAGAGCGTACCAATAATGCCACCGTTGATCATGCCAGGGAAAGCTTGGTGATGCGGCTCTGGCGTGTATTCCATTCGCAAGCCGTTCTCGATTCGATGGCTGTCGATTTGAAGGCCTTTCTCATTCGCTGGACCACAGCCAAAGCAAATGGAGGTGGATGCGTATTGCCGTTGAACTCCAATGCCGCTCATGAATTCCCCAGTGCTGCCCAGCACTTGTGTTCTTTGCTGTTTTGAGGTGAAAACAACGCAGTGTTCATGGGGGTGGTGGTACTGACAAGACCATGGGAAGCAAAAAAGGACCCCGTAAGGCGAAAGTTCGCGTTGCGCATGAGCTTCCTAAACGACGTAGAATTGCGATTCAAGAAGCAATGAACGCCCACAAATCGGAGGACCGCCCCGAATGGGACCGAAGTGCAGAATGGGGCGATACTCGCTTCTATAGAAAAAAAATCAAACCGGGAACCATGCGAACCGTACCCCTACCATTGCTTGAAACCAACCTTGGTGACCCGTGGCCAATTCCAGTCACCGTGATTCACGGCACCCGACCGGGCCCAACCATTACCGTCCTTGGCGGCGTTCATGGCGATGAGTTGACGGGACCTGCAGCATGCACACACCTTCTCTCAAATGCCTTTACCGACCTTGGCCGGCTTCTCGACCCAACACAAATGGCTGGAACGTTGAGAATTGTTCCAATCATCAACCTACCAGGTTACAGGTCAAAATCGAGATACTTCCCTGATGGAAGGGACTTGAATCGACAATTCCCTGGAGACTTCAAAGGCTCAACCACGCGAAGGGTCGCAGCCCAACTTTGGAAGTACCTCCTGAATGATGTTGACGCTATCGTCGACCTCCACAGCGCTGGAAAGGGACGATCCAACATGCCTCAAATCCGAGCGGATTTAGCTCATCCAGGATCCAACATTCTGGCAAAAACTTTCGGCATCGAAATTATTCTCGACTCGAAACCACCTTCTGGCTCACTGCGTAAATCAGCCGTGAAGAACGACATACCGTCGATTACATACGAAGGAGGTGGCGCTAACTTACTCGATCATGAGTCAGTCAACGTGGCGATCCAAGGTGTCATCAACGTGCTCAAGTCCCTAAGAATGATTCCAGGCAACCCAAACCGCCCGAGGTTTCGAATGCTCGCAAGTGGCTCGCATTGGTTGCGC
>DUKM01000020.1:0-3740 GCA_013329255.1 Candidatus Poseidoniaceae archaeon
TGCGGTGAATGCATTCCCAATTGGGGTGAAGTCGTAGGCACCTTTTCAAATTTAGATTCACATGATTGGCTGTACGATTACTTTCAGTTTCCCGATCGGGTAAAGTTGCACAACCTCGACAACATGCGAGTGTTCCTACCATCTGGAAAAGCATTCCATTTCGAACTTGACGCATTTGCGGGGCATCGTTTGCACTTTGATGGATACCTGTGTGACAAAGCACTGCACGCAGGGGCAGAAGTGCAAATGGATGAGGCATTGACTCGCATTCAACATCAATCAAGACTCAAGCGTGATGTTTTGGTCACCACCAAAGGTCGTTACACATTCGATTATCTGATCGATGCAAGCGGTTCTCTCGCCCATGTTGGTCGTTTGCGGCATGGCGACGATGAGGACTATAGACCAAAAGACCAAGTTCCGACAATGTACGCGCAAGTGCAAGGGAATGTACCCGAGACTTTCGATGTATTTCTCGGTTCAGTCGCTCCGTCAGGCTATGCCTGGATCATTCCTAAAGGCCCAGATACTGCTAACGTCGGTTTGGGCGTGCGTGCTGGTTACCTCAAGGGCAACCTCAAGGAACATTTGCAGGCGTTTTGCGATGAGCTTGGTTTTGAAGTTCTTTCGTGGGGTGGGGGCTGGATCCCAATGGGTGGGCCAGTCAAAACAATGGTCGATGGCACAACACTTGCCATTGGCGATGCGGCCGGTTTGGTCATGCCAAGCAATGGGGGCGGTATTTCACAAGCCATCATTTCTGGTTGCTTTGCGGCCGAAGCAATCCTCGACAACATAAGCAAAGGGACCCCGTTGACCGCATACGAGGATCGGTTGCGAGCCTCGATGGGCAGGGCGTTGAAGAATTCACTTCGAACCAAGAACTTCGGCTATGCCTTCTTCAAAGGCGATTTAATCACGGAAGGAATCCTCAGGGTTCTAGGCCCGATTGGCGGCATCAAAAGAGCGATGGAATGCGATAAACCCGTTTGGCTGTTCTAAGGCGAAATCAAAAGCCATTCACTTGGCCGGTTTTGAGCGGTTGGTTCAAGTCCCATCGTTACCACACATACATCATGCGAAGCATGCGGCGGGCGAAAAATGACGAGGCAGTCAGCCCCGTTATCGCAACCGTTTTGCTGCTCGCGATTACCGTGATGCTCTCAAGCATGGTGTTCGTCCTGATGCAAGGTGCCCTCTCAACGACGGAAAAAAGTGCACCCCAAGCCACCGTCAGCGTGCGCGGTCTTTCCAACGGTTTCCATGTGGTTCGATTAACCAGCCTTGACCAAACCATCGATCCTGCCAAACTTCAGTGGAACCTTGCACCCGATTCCTTTGATGACGGCAATCCATTGGGTGGGAAAGTCGCCGACGCTGACGTCTACGGCTTGATTGGGGCGAATGTATCCTTCCACGACCGTGACGCTGGGTATTCGGTGAGTCAAGGTGATTACTTTGTTATTGATTCCACGACCATTGGGTCTGATTCAGGGACATGGCGCTTCAAACTCATCGACACCAACTCGCAGAGTGTACTCGTCGACGTGATGCTGCCTCCATTGGAAGCGTAACTAACCGCCAATGAATGACATCTCAACCTTGGATCGGGGTTGAGTCAATTCTGTGCGTGTTTCTGAATAACGATCTTTTCGCGAGCTCCAAATGGATCGAATTGCTTGGTTCAAATCCTGCTTTCCAGCCCCGAACCTCAACAAAGAACGGAGGTCTTGACCTTCTGTTGCGAATAGGCACGTGTAAATCGAGCCGTTCGCAGAAATTCTGGCCCGTGAACAATCGCCACAAAACGGTGAGGTCACCGATTGAATCAGGCCAATTTCTTCCCCATGTTCCGTTTGCCATAGCTTCGCAACATCCGAAGGGTGGCCTGCTGAAACTGAATGCAGCGGGCCCAAAGAGTTGGACAGAATCTCTCGAATCTCATCACCGGTCACAACTGAATCATAATTCCATTGATTTGTGCTGCCAACATCCATGAATTCGATGAACCGAGGCGTAATTTTCCGTTCGAAACAGGCTTGGGCGATGGGTGTAATTTGGCTTTCATTCAAATTGCGCTGAACCACAGTGTTGACCTTGACCTTCAGCCCGACTTTGATCGCTTCATCAATGCCTGCGAGAACGTCAGCCGCCGTGTGCTCGGTATCGCCCATGGTTTGAAACAAACCAACGTCAAGTGCATCTAAACTTACTGTGACTCGATTTAGACCGGCTTGTTTCAACGCCTTAGCATTCCGCTTAAGCAACACCCCGTTCGTTGTGAGGGCCAAATCCATTCCAGCATCGAGGGTTCGCAGCATCTCGATGAGGCGTGCGATATCCTTGCGGATCAAGGGCTCACCACCGGTGATTCGGATCTTCGAAAGACCAAGGGGAATCATGGCGGAGGTGATGGTTGTGATTTCTTCGTAACTCAAAATGTCTTCTCGTGCTAGAAACTTATGATCGGAGCCAAAGTGTTCCCTTGGCATGCAATACCTACAGCGGAAATTGCAACGGTCTGTCACGGAGATGCGCAGGTCCCTCAAGGGGCGACCGAGCGAATCTGCAATGGACATGTACTGGGCTGAGCGCTCTCGGTCTTTATGCTGTCTTGCAAGGGTTGATGGCTAAAGCATGGCTGGAAGAAATATGGGCAAGCGTTGGGCAAAGCGCTGGTCTGCGAGTGGAAAGGGACACAGAAGGAATAATCTTCACGCCTTGCGTATTATTCCAAGCACTTCAGAGAAAGCCATTCAGTGGGCATTGCCACCGTCGAAGAGCCACCTGATTCGGGCGCTTCTCTTAGCAGCACAGACCAACGAGCCAGTGGAACTGTCCAACGTCCAGCATGCAGGTGAGGACGCTCGATCGATGCGGCGCTGCCTTCAACAAATGGGTGTTGCCATCGAAGACCTTTCGGCTGATGGAGTGGTTCTACATCAGGTAAATCCCGTTAACTTTGAACACCATCCTGACGCTGTTATGTGGCGTGTTCATGGTGTGGGTGGGACTGGATTTAAGCGTCCAGCCAGCGTTTTGAACGCTAACAATTCAGGTACCACCTTGAGGCTTCTATCCACTCATGCAGGGCTGATTGGAGGCCCAATTATGTTGGATGGCGATGGGTCACTCAGGCGGCGAACCTCCAAGGCATTGTGGTCGTCGCTTGAACAGGCAGGTGTTACAATCTCCATCGGTATGGGCGAAGAACGACTGCCAGCCCTTCTTGAGGGTCCGATGTCAAAAGCCAACTTGGAGCAAGGTATCGTTTTAGATGTCAGCCGATCAAGTCAGCCAGTCTCTGCTTGGATCCTCGCATCACCCAGCCTTCCTTGCACGACAACGCTGACGCTGGAAGGTGACGCCGTATCCTCAAGGCATTCTGCACTGAGCATGTCCATGCTGGAAGCCTTCGGAGGCGAAGTGCACAGCGAGGGTGATGAAATGATTCTCACACCTTCATCACTTTCATTTGCTGGGCCGTACCAAGTGCCAGGTGACGCTTCAATGGCGGCTTTCGCTCTGCTCGCTTGCACGGTTTCAGCCCGGAAGGTGAGGGTTGAAGGCTGGCCAGAACACAGCGAAGCAATTGGGCATGAACTGTTGGAAACATCTTCAGTTGAGTTTGGTGTTCAATGGCATGAATCAGTGCTGAGCACAATCAGCGCTACCGAATCTGTAAACATCGACTTGCGAAATGCGAATGATTTGCTCCCCCCGCTGGCCGCAGTTCTTGC
>DUKM01000020.1:4134-7062 GCA_013329255.1 Candidatus Poseidoniaceae archaeon
CTGTTGAAGCAATTTGGACTGAACGCCACCGTGGCTGCCGACGGGATTTCTGTCGAAGGAAACCAGATCCCTACGGCCCCCTTGCTTCCCGTTGACACCTTTGGCGATCACCGTCTGTTCATGACAGCGGTTCTGCTTGCGTCAAAGTGTGGAGGAGAAATCATCGGGCAGGACCTTCATACCGTTGCGGACGAGGCGTTCCTTGACAGGTTGAGGCAAGCCGGTGTCGGCATCGAAGCCGTCACCTTGCCCCCTCTGAGCGATTAACCATGACGACCAAAGTGGTGGTCCAGTGCATCAAGAGGCAGGCGAAGAGCCGTCGGTCGACCGTGAACACAAGCCCACGGGTTCGGGATGCGTCGCATATCATCCAGAAGCCTTCGCATTTCAGGGAGCGTTAACTTCTCATTCGCCTTGACAGCCCCTCTGCAGGCATTGAGGAAGGCAAGGTGATCCTTGCGTTGATCAACAGTGGTCAATGGTGCTCCGTCCTCTGATGTATCTTGGAGCAAATCGAGCATGAATGGAACCACTTCGTCCCCATCAAGCAATTGAGGTGCTGCGGTTACAGACCAACCGTTTTCATTTTCAAACAACTCAAAGCCTACTGTTCTGAAGGTGTCTTGAGCGGCTTTGAGCCGAACGGTTTGGCGAGCATCAAAATCCAATTGAAGCGGTTCCAACCTGGTTTGGCTCGCCCAAATCGACTCATCGTTGCGCAATCGTTCATACCGAACGCGTTCGTGAAGAGCGTGTTGATCGATTAACAGCAATTCATCTTCAGCTTGGACTAAAATGTATGAATCAGCAAATTGAGCCAAAGGTTCCATCTTGGGTAAATCGTTAATCACTTCACCCAGAGGGGATTCGTCATTAGGAGAACTTCGAAGACCTTGCCCGGCGTGCCTGTGAAGGCTTCGTTCAGCAGGTGAAAGGGCCGGTGCTGTGGGCTTTTCATCAAGGCCAGGGAGTGTGTTTTGTGCTGCAGGTGCGCTTGATTGTGGCCGCATTTTGCTTGGTTTTAGCGCTTCTTCCGCCTCGCCGCCATGAAGGTTCAGTTGCGCTCCTGCTGCAACAGCCCATGCCGGAGGGCTTGCCACTGGCTTCTGTTCTCGCGGTAGGACAATCGGAGTTGTGCCTGCTGCGGCAGCAATTGGGTCAATCGGTTCAGCAGGTGTGGGCGTGACTGTTTGGGGTTTGAAATGCTCTTGAATGCTGGGTACTTGTTGCTGGCTTAACCCTTGAAGACCGGGAATTCCACCTGCTGCATCTGGTTCAGTTGGTACCGATTCCAGTGTGTGGGCTATCGCTCGCTCAAGGCGCTCTAACACGCGCCAAGAATGCCGCAAACGCACTTCCCTTTTCGTCGGATGGACGTTCACATCCACTTCGCTTGGAGGCAGCGTCAATGAAAGCACTGCAAGCGGGTGGCGGCCCTGCATGAGTCGCGTTTTGTACCCTTTTCGAATCGCCTGCAAGAACGGTCCGGAAGCAACGGGGCGGTCGTTGATGAGAATGTGGATGTCATCGCCTTTCCCACGGGTGATATCAGGGGTGCTGATCCACCCTTGCCACTCCTCTTCACCAGGTGCTTGGGCGTCGGCAGGAGGGGCTTGGATAGAGAGCATGGATTGTGCTTGGCCTCCAAGCAGGTCGTATAAGCGGTCAGCCATTTGTTCCGTGGCTGGCACATCCAACACGGCTCGCTCGTCGATGAGGAGTCGAAATCCAACATCCATGTGGGCCATTGCGTGGGCAACAACTACGTCGACAACCCTTGCGTTTTCAGTTGCTGGACGGCGTTGGAAAGCAAGCCTTGCTGGTGTGTTTTCAAACAGATGTTCCACGTCAATGCGTGTGCCGTTTGGCATGCCAAAGGGCTCGACGCCGGCTTTGATACCGTCAATCATGCGTATTTGTTTTCCTTCTTCACCACCCGGTCGACTTGCGATGCTGAGGCCGGATACCATACCTATGCTTGCCAGGGCTTCCCCTCTGAATCCTAAGGTGTGAATCGAATTGAGGTCTTCTTTGGTTTTCAATTTGGAGGTGGCGTGGCGATCAAGGGCCAATGGCAAATCATTCGCCGCGATACCGCTGCCATCGTCTTCAATTCGAATTAAGTCAAAACCGCCGCGCTCAACGGTGATGACGATTCGCTTTGCACCGGCATCAAGGCTGTTTTCAAGCAGTTCTTTTACCACTTGAGCCGGACGTTCGACCACTTCACCTGCGGCGATATGGCCGATGGTTGCATCGTCAAGTTGGATGATTCTATTCGGTTCATTCATCTGCACCATCTCCGAGTAATTGTTTGAGTTGATAGAGTTCATCGTGCGCTTGGCGGGGGCTTAACTCATCAACATCAAGCGTTTCTAATTTGGCGATTAGGTCCAAATGCGCTTGAGGTGGTTGGGCGATAGCAGGTTCCGTTGTTTGGGAGCCCATCGCTGCTGCTGCAAAGTAACCCATGAGGCTGGATTGACCTTGAGCTCGAGCCGTAGGCGTGCCAGATTCACCCGCTTTTGCTCCCTGCGCCTGGCGTTCCAAGAACGCAAGCAGGTCAGTCGCACGCTCGACAACAGGACGTGGCAACCCCGCAAGAGCAGCAACTTGCACCCCGTAAGAGTCATCACAAGGACCGTCTGCAACGGTATGCATGAATCTCAATTCTCCGTTCGTCTGAGCGACTTGAACATGGACATTCAGCAAACCTTCGACTTCACCTTCAAGTCCAATCAATTGATGATAGTGCGTGGCAAAGAGGGTTCTTGCTTTGATTCGCTTGCAAATGTCTTCTGTCACGGACCAAGCAATGGACAGACCATCGAACGTTGATGTTCCACGCCCAATTTCATCAAGGAGGATCAGCGAGGAAGAAGTAGCACGTCGGAGAATATGGGCAACTTCGATCATTTCCATCATGAA
>DUKM01000020.1:7447-7775 GCA_013329255.1 Candidatus Poseidoniaceae archaeon
GGCTTTTGTCGCTGGGACAAAAGAACCGCTCTGGGCTAGAATTGTCATTAAGGCAGTCGTCCGCAAGTATGTTGACTTTCCACCCATGTTGGGTCCTGTAATCAACAAAAAGTTCCGATTTTTGCTCAGGTCCAAATCATTCGGAACGAATCCAGATTGTTGTTCTAGGACTGGGTGGCGGGCGCCCTCGGCCCGCATGGCGTCGTTCTCGGCCATTTCTGGCCTTGTCCAAGACCTGCTACGAGCGATGGTGCCAAAGCATTGCAAGACATCGATAGCAGCTACCTTCCCGGCAATTTGGGCTAAGGTTTGAGCGTGATCTTTGCAG
>DUKM01000019.1:0-9408 GCA_013329255.1 Candidatus Poseidoniaceae archaeon
CCGCGCCCGACGCCCCCTTTTTATCCACCGTGGATGTTAAGTTCATAAGCCGTCGAAGCAGCAGGGAAATTGGAGAGGGGTGTATCTCAAATGTTGAACGTCACGGCCCGACAGGACTTGATGAGCAAAATCATCGAAACATTAGGTGTCGTCGTTGAAGACGCACGGTTTGATTTTGGTGAAGCCGGAATGCAAGTGCGGGTCGTTGACCCGTCGCACGTCGCAATGATCCAAATGGACATCGATGCTGCTGCATTTGACGCATGGGAAATCGACGACAGCAAGCTCGGCTTGGAACTTCGTAAGATCAAGGAACTGGTGAGCCTCGGCGCACCAACCGATATGATCGAAATGGCGTTCAACGCCGAATCCGGTGTGCTGACACTCAACTTGGGGAAGATTGACCGAAACATCCGCCCCCTCGACGATTCAACAATGAACGTCCCAACCCTTCCAAGTCTTGACCTGCCATGCAAGGTGAAAATCTCTGGTGCAGACTTTTCTCAAGCCCTCAAGGCGGCCCGCCAAGTCGGTGATCTGGTGAACTTCAGCATCGATGCAAACACCTTCACGGTTCACGTCCAAGGTTCCACCGACTCCGTGACCGTTGCCTTCCACAAGGATGAACTGCAATCGCTCGAATGCGCAGACCCTGCACGAAGCCAATACTCGCTCACCTATCTTGTGCCCATGGCCAAGGTGTTCGGGCCTCTTGAAACGGTCGAAGTTGGCTTTGGAGAAAACTATCCATTGTCGATGAAGTTCTCCTTCAATGACGGTGCTGCAAACGTGCAGTACTTCCTTGCACCACGCGTTGAGAACGATTACTGATGTTGACAGGGCGGACTGCCCTTCATCGCATCTCAGAACAAAGCACAACTGATGCTTCTTCCAACCATGCCTGCGCCAGCGCAGGTGGCGCTAAATCAACGAAGTGAGTTATTCATCTGTGTTCTCGAGGTGCTCTTTCACAGCAGCCTCGGGTGGCAAGAATATGGTTTTCCAAGACGGTCGCTTGACATCGCTTTCTTCATTCACGAAGGAGCGGACAAACATCGACAGGATATCGAGGAGAACGACAACAACGAAGATCACGATGATGAATGTCATGACCTGGCGGTACATGAAAAGCCCAATGTAAAAATTGAGGTAGTAACCAATACCGCCAGCACCAACAAGCCCGAGTACCGTTCCGTGCCTTACGTTGTACTCAAACATGAATAATAATTGGCTCAACAGTCCGTTGCTTGCCTCTGGAATCACGACGAGGAAGGTAATTTCACTTCGCGACAACCCCATGGCTCTCGATGCTTCAAGTGGATCGCTGCGCATTCCTTCCATTTCTTCATACTGTAGCTTCCCGAGGTAACCGATGGTGTAGAAGGTCATCGCAAGCACACCAGCGAGCGGTCCAAGTCCAACAATGGCGATAAAAATCACGGCCCAAATCAGACTTGGTAGGCTGCGGGTTGCCGCCATGAAAATTCGGACAGGGAAGGAGATGAACTTCGGAACAAGGTTTCGTGCAGCAAGCGGGGACAGGAGGATTGCGCCAATAAAACCAAGAACAGTGGCAACAAAAGCCATTTTGATTGTTTCCAACATCCCAATGTATGCTTTGGAACAAAAGAAACCGATGCTTGCTTCGCAAGCGGGGTATTTCCGAGCCTCAAGCAAGGACCAATCAGGGGGCCAGAGGTCTTCTTGCCAGAATTCTATGAAATTCTCCTTTCCTCCAAACAGTGGCGACCAGTCGCCTCCAATGAGGCTGTCAAAGACCACGATGGCAGCGATGACTGTGCCAACTCCAATCAAGGAGAACGTGGTTTTTCTGCGAATCACTCCTGCTCACTCCTGTGGTCAGTGAACTCGGTGAGCCTGCCCTCTCTCACGGAAAATGTTCGATGTGATATTTCGACAGCTCGTGCAATGTTGTGCTCGATGAGGATCATCGCAGCGCCGCTTTTCTCGAGGTAATTGAGAACCGCTTGAACGACAACTTCGATGTTGTCTTCGTCCAGTTCACTCAAAAATTCATCAGCCAGAAGCAACTGAGGTTGCTGAGCAAGCGTTCTTGCTGTTGCCACTCTCTTTTGTTGGCCACCTGATAATCTTCGAACCGGTTCGTCGGCTTTGTCGCTTAGTCCCATGAGGGCGATGGCTTCGCTTACTCGCTCAGATCTGCGTTTCCACCACGTCAACGGTTCCTCTCGGAAGTTCGTTCCAGCACGAGCACCAAGGCCTACATTGTGGGTGACACTTGCATGGCGTATGAGGCCGAGCTTTTGTGGGATGTAGCCAAGGCCACCACGCTGTTGAACGTTCAAGTTGATTGAACCTTCTAAAGGCGCGACAAGACCGGCAATCGTGCGCAGGAGGGTCGTTTTCCCGATGCCAGAGGAGCCTACAATTGAGATGATTTCACCTGGTCGGATTTCCATGTTGATCTTAGAAATCAGTGGTTCGTCGTACCCAACCGAGAGGTTTTCCAATGTGGCAAGGGGCTTTGAGTCGGCGTGATTCACCTACAATCCCCCTTGTTGTTCCAATCGTCGCTTCCTTTTATGTTGATGCGTGATTCTTGGTACGTTGTGTTCCGTGTGCAATCCCTTCCTTTCGGTCCGGATCTCACAGAGCGAGAAAGGTGGGGCGATTGGCTACTGGGTGAGGCAACCAATCGCCCCGAGAGCTAAACTCGGAGGGCAATCCGATTTTAATTTCAAGCGTAGGTTCCGATTTCTTCAGCGGTGATGCCGTAGTGGTCCCAAACAGGTTGCAACCATGCTGTAACATCGTAGGATGTGCCAAGTTGAGTTGCATCGGTGAGGTCGAAGATGTTGTTCATCGAAGTTGCTCCGTAGTTTTCATAGAAGTACATCGAAGAGAATGCATCGCATTGAGTCTCGTTGGCAATACCCATGGAGACGGTGTGGCTCACGGTGTTGTAGCAGGTGTCCTTGGTTGCGTTCTCATCTTGAGATTGCGATCCATTGGTCCAGACGAAGGCATCACATGCAGCAGCAGCGCTCGATCCGATCCATCCCATGGTGTGGGTGTCCATGTTGTAGCAAGCGTTGTCGGTGTGAGGTGCAGCGTAGGCTTCGATAGCCTTCCAGAATGCGTAGCCTTCAACTTGGTACTTTTCGCCGGAGTCGGCGTTGTCCATCTTCGAGGCGTACTTGAGGGTCGCCTGGGAGTAGGTGATGATCACGTTCTTGACGATGGTGTCGGTTGCAGCGGTGTAGCCAGCAGAGTCGCCTGCTTGCAATGCAGCAAGTCCAGCGACCATTGCGGCTTCGGAGGAGGAGAGAGCGTTCGAGACGCCATCGGTTTCAGTACCGTAGTCAGCAGCTCGCTTCTTCATGGTGTATGCTGGGGAGCACGCCCAGTCTTCATCAGGGCCGTGGAAGAAGGCCCATCCTTCGTCCCAGTTGTGTGGGGCGCCGGAGTCGTTGTCGACGTTGCCTGCATCTGCCTTAGCAACTGCGGAGTTCAATTCGTGGATCGTGTAAGCAACCATGCCCATGTTTGCGGTGAGCTTAGCGATGCCTTGGTATCGGACGGTGTCGGAAGTTCCAGCGAAATCGCCAGTTCCATCCATGGCAGCCGTGATGTGAGCATCAATGGAGCCAGATTGGTTGTAGTATGCATCGTAGCCGTGGTTCTTACCATCAGCGGAAGCGAAGCCAGCAAGGGTGCGGAAGGAGCCATCGCTCTTCTCAGCGTTCTTGCCGTTTGTGTAGATGTCCTTTGCTGTAGCAAAGTCATAGCCGCCATCAGAACTGGCAGCAGACTTGATGTCGCAAAGGTCCTTCATGAGGGCGCGGTGATTGTCGACGTTTGAGGCGTAGGTGTATCCTCCGTCTGTGACGACAACTGCGGCCGCAGCGGTTTCGGTTTCAGTCTCATCGGTCTCTTCAGTCCCCAGGCAGCCGGCGAGTGCCGTGCCGAAGAGAATCAAGGTCATCATCAGTGCGTATTTTTTAGTTCGGTTTATGCTCATATTTAGGTCTCCCTAAACCTACCGGAGAAGGGTCTCCCTTATAGAATTTAGGACGGCCTAAACTCCAAAAACAAACTCGCAGTAGTGTAGTTAAGGATGCCCTAAACTAATATATGAGTTGTCCCACGCCCAACCATGCGAACCCTTCACGTGTCGACTCAAAAAATCCAAGTTCTCTGCCTTCTGACTGTTTTTGTCGCAGCCAGTTTTGCCGGCTGCCTCTCAAACACGGTCAGTTTCCCAAAGTGCGACGACAAGGACAACTGCCTGACGATTGCCTTTGAAGCAAAAGAAGAATACAAAAACACAGAAGAAAATCCACAAGAATTTGCAGATCGTCTCAGCGACCTCATTGGAATGGAGGTCGAAATTTACCCGGTCACCGGTGCTGCTGGAATGATTGAAGCCCTTCGCTTCGGTCACGCCGACATTGGTTTCCTCGACGGCGGTGCTGCATGGCTCAGCTGGCAAACTGCTGGTCTCCAAGTCATGGCTGCTGAGCAGAAAGCCGATGGTCGAGCGTATTACAACGCCATTGCCTGGGTTCACAAGGATTCAGACATGGCTCAAGCCGATATGGATGATGATCCAGACACTGACCCATACGCACTCATGGCCGGAAAGACCTCCTGTCACACCTCAGCACTCGGAAGTTCTGGTATGTTGTTGCCTATGGGCTTCCTCATCACCAATGAGTACATCGAAGTCGTTGGCGACCCAGATGAAATTGATTCCCTCACGGACACGGTGCGCAACCACTTCTCAGAGGATTCAAGCATTCCGAACAGCGGTACAAAATACCACAAGTATCAGGGCTCATTGCGATGCTTAGCCGAACACGAAGGTGGCACTGCAAATGATTACATCTCCTTTGCCAAGGACCCAACGGTCCCAGACTACTGTGGCGAAGACCCACAAGATTGGTGCTTTGAAGGTGGATTCGAATCCACCGCTGATTTCCATGGAATCAACTACACCGGTATTGAGGACGGAGAAGGATTTGGACGAGCTCCAAGCCATCCAGTGATGTACAACCCCGAATACCTCACTGCGGAAAAAGTGACTTTGCTTACAGACGCCTTTGCTCTCATGAGCAAGCAGGTTTCTGATGGGGGCAGTCAAAGCGATCTCGACATCTTGGACGCAGTGTTCAACACACCAGGCTTCACCATCATCGGTACAGAAGACCACCTCGGTACCTACGGGACACACATCGAAAACGTCCCAGGAATTCAGGCATACTTTGCAGAAAAGTACGACTAATTGAGGCCTTTAATTGAACCTTAAAGTCGCCATCATGAGCCTTGTGCTTGTCTCTTTTTTCTTCACAGGCTGCCTTGGAGAAGAAGAAGAAAAACCCCCTTCTCGCTTTTCCTGGCCTGAAAATGAAAGTACTGGATGCGAAGTCACCTCGGAGGTATTCGTTGAATGCACCGAATATGTGGCAGGGTTTACCACCCCCGTCAAGGTGCTTCATCACCCTGTTTTAGATGAGATTTGGATTGTTGATCTCTCCGGTCACATTTCAAGTTGGAACGGACAAGAAAAGCGAGAAATCGCTAACCTTTCTGAAAGCATCAGCACCTGCCATAATGAGCAAGGGTTGCTGGGGATGGAATTTACAGATGACTTCCCGGCAACAGGTATGGTTTTGATCTCATACATTGAAACCGGTCCGTGCAGAACCGATTATGCGGCCAACTTGACCCTTGCCGAAGCCACAGTCATCAATGGGACGATTCGCGCTGAAGACCTCAACGTCCTTTTTGAAATTGAACAACCGTTTAGAAACCACAATGGAGGCTCCATTCAGGGGCTTGGCGCAAACGAATACCTATGGGGCATTGGCGATGGTGGAAGTTCGAAAGATCCGCTTGAAAACGGTCAAAATCAAAGCAACTTGTTTGGAAGCATTGTGATGTTCAAGCACGCCAACCATTCCATCGAACCTGTGCTCTACGACGAGGATGGCAACGAAACCTTCGTTCTGCATCATGGCTTGAGAAACCCATGGAAGTTTGACGTCGATGGTTCCGGAGGTTTATGGATTGCAGATGTTGGACAATACTGCTTTGAAGAAATAAATTACATTGAGAACTACACTCATGCTTCCAACTTTGGCTGGTCCGTCACAGAAGGCCTCCATCAATTCCAAGCCACAGACGAAGACTGTGATGTCCCCCTGTATGAAGAAGAGAACAGCAGCATCACCCTTCCAATTATCGAATACGATCACACGGGTGGGAATTGCTCAGTTACAGGCGGTGAATTCGTCGAGTGGAGAAATGATTCGTTAAACAACAGTTACGTGTTTGGAGACTTCTGCAGCGGCTTGGTCTGGATGACTCAACCCACTGCTGATGGTGTCGAACACCAACAGGTCGCAGACACCAACCTCTTTGTCGTCGGCTTTGGTCAAGGCCTCAATGATGAACTGCTTCTGCTCACTTGGACTGGAGAAATCTACGCCCTCACATGATCCTTGCTCACACCAAGATTGGCATGCTCGGTTCAGTTGAGGCTTCAGAGGAAGAGGGTTTCAATCCAACCAAGGCCCTGAACACCTTCGATGGGCCATTCGATTGCAGTTGCATCACGATTAATGCCGCTGTGATTTGGAATCCTGCAAACATAATGCTCCAGGTTAGACTGAAGATCAGTCGAGGGTATTCCGCACTAAATGCGTACATGTTGAGGCATCCCATGATCAACAGCACTTGCCCGAGAACATAAGGGCGCAGCGAAAGGTGTTGCTCGCTGAATTCGTTCAACAAAGCCACTGAACAAAGAAGCAGGGGCGAGACAATCATCAACACCATCCAGGGTGTTGCTGGATTCACCCTCGAACCGATGTACCCGCCTCGCACCATCACTGCACCCGGATCCAATTCCCTCGGGTGGGGGCATATGCCTTCCATACAGGTTTGCAAACCATTGACTTGCCCAAGGGAGGTCCACCACAGAATCCAAACAGCCCATGGAAGAACTGCAAGAGCGATGTAAGCTCGTGGATGCGAAAGTAGATTTCGCTCCAGACCATTTCCCTTATTGACTCGTTTGATTAGTTCGGGTAGGGCTGAAAGGAGAATCAACGTTGACATTGCAGACCATGCACCCCATGTGAGAAGGACAAACCCAGCTAAAAGGGTGGATGCAGATTGCCTTCTTAGGACTGAATCTTTGCGCCATTGAGGATTTCTTCTGAACCACCAATAGAGCGCAATGGAGGCGCCCAAAAAGAGAAGGTCAACCTCACTCTTTCCGGATGCTTGCACTCCAAGGCTTAGCATGAGCCATCCAAATGTTTGGACCCATCTCTTAAGGTGCATTTTTTGGTTCAGCGCAAGAGTGCAAACGGTTGCAGCAACAACGATGGCTAAAAGTGAAAAGCCCCAACTGCCAATTGAATCAGGCCATCCATACCTCACAAACTCCAACATCCAATGGCGGCTGAAAATCCTACGATGAACTGTGGTTAATGCCACAAACAGCAGGGCACTCAGGCTTAGCATGGAAATGAACGCCCCACCCTTGCCGTTTTCTTTCCAAGCCCCGTAGGCTTGCTTAGTGGTCCAAAAGAACAGAGGAATGAGGGCAAACCAAAGTCGCAAGCTGGCAAAACTAATGGCCACGAGTGCCAATAAAATCGGGGTGAACTCACTTCGTTGAGTTTCGGGCATGGAAGGTCTTCGTCCAAGCGTTTCAATTGAGGCTGTAGCCATCCAAAGCAACGATGTGTAGGCGATTGCTTTTGAGATATCTTGGAAAAGCAGCAGCGCTGCAACAGTAAAAATAGCCCAAAGCCTGTAAGATGAGAACGCCGAAAACGGCAGGTGCTTTCCGATGAAGACTCCTCCCGGCGACTTGGATTCGGAAGGATTGCTGCGGGCGGGGAGCAACGGCCATGCGACCAAAGCGACGACGAAGATCCCCCCTAAAAACCGCGGAATCATAGGGTAGGCGGACAGATTGATGTGACTCCATAGCGACGCGCAAATGACGCCAATAAAAAGAGCATATTCGGTTTTGAATTTTGGTTTACTGAACGCCTGTTTACCGCACGAGGCAATGGAAAGCAGGACGATGGCAGACCATGCAGCAACGGCGAGGTATTGGTCGCTGTTCCTGGTGAAGGTTGATTCTTGGGCGATTTGGCTCCAATCAATATCCTCTTGACTCAGGAGTTCCCCTTGCGATCCATATTCATCATGATAAAAATTATTTCGTTGTACCGCCGCGTTCCAGTTCCATTGCTGCAGCACCAACTTTTCACTTGTTGGCATGCTGAAAACTTGGAGTGGTATTTGACCGTGTAATTGCACTGGGAATGGCAAACCTAAGGCACTGACCATCAACGCAGGTAAGTCTCTTTGATGCATGGCCGTCGATGAGGATTTAGAAATATCTGGCCCGGAAACCAGCGCTGCAACTTGACGTGTGATCTGCTCTGCTGATCCGTGCGAACCACTTGCAGTCATTCCGTGGTCGGCGGTGACCATCACGGTCCAAGTGTCTGGAACGCGGTGAAGAACGCGTTTCAACATCAAATCCATGTCGAGCATTTTCGCTCGATACTCTTCGCTTTCAGTCCCCCATTTATGACCCACTTTATCGGGACCTGAAAAGTGGGCAGCGATCACATTGTGGGTGTCATCACCCAACCATTGGGACAACCTTGCTTCCGTATCTATGTCGCCTTCGTAAAAATCACCATGGCCCTTGAACGTGTCTATGAATTCTATTTCTGTTCGTTGGTCGAAGAGATTCCCCATGACATAACTTCCAACCAAACCAACAGAATACCGTGGGTCTTCTTGACTTAGTGTCCAAGGATCGGTGCCCCCTGGATGGCCGAGATTGAAATTATTCAAGCCATCAACGGGACTGTTTGGAACACCAGTCATCAGTTCACTTATGCATGTGGCAGAAAGGGTGAGCGGTCCGGTTTCGACCTCCAAAACGGCTGCATCTCGCATCGTTGCATGGAGTCGAGAAAATTGTTCTTGGTCAAGCAACTTTTCCCGTCCAACGCCATCAAGGATGATCATGAGAAATCCTTCACTCTCCATGGTTACTTCCTCGGGAAACGCGAGCGTCCCGCTTGGGTTTTTTGTGTCTGAAAGGATGTATGGGGCGGAGGTGACTGAAGGAATTAGAATCAACAAGACGAGGGCTACAATGTAGATGTTCTTGGAGAGTAATGGCTTAAATTCCAACTCCGAAGAAGTTGAATTCCTTACCGTCAACCCATCATCTGACGTGGTCATTGGATGCTCGTCTTCGATAGAGTGTTTATATTTAGGGGGGCCTAAAATGAATCCTCGCCCTCAATTGTTCCGCTTCGCAACAGACTGCTTCCTCACTGTTGGTCCCAAATTTGAGATGGAGGCTGAGTGGCCTCTTGT
>DUKM01000019.1:9727-13296 GCA_013329255.1 Candidatus Poseidoniaceae archaeon
GCCTCTTGTTGAGGCTGAACTGGTGCTTGCTGTTGCACCAAGGGTGGTTGCATTTGTTGCTGCATTTGGCCAACAGGTGCCTGGTAACCCATCCCTCCTTGGTTCATTGGCATGCCTCCCATCATCACTGCTGGTTGCTGTTTACCGCCCATAATGAGGCCGACAATGAGCAGGATGACTCCACAGCACAGTCCAATAATCCCGAAGCAACTTCCACCAAACAATTCACCCAGAATTTCACCAAGTTCCGCGAAGATGTCGGTATAGTACGAATCGGAGTCAAAGACCATCATGCCAGTGTTGCCTTTGACGCTGTACATGGTGCCAATGGTGCATGATTCTACATCTTCCGAACCATTTCCTTCATCATCATACGTGTCGCAAATTTTCGCCACTGTGATGAACCCTTCATCAGGAAATTCATCGTCCAAATGGGTCGTTCCATAGCGTGTACAATCCACTTCAGAAGTCTGTTCAGTCACATCGTTTGAGCCAACCATCACGGCAAACTCAAAGTCGACGCAAGCGTCGACAAACCCATCCAGATCCTCATCCGTTGTTTCGGCCTCAATTACGATGTAAAAACCAGCATTTCCTAATCCATCGTAGTCAAAATAGTTGATGTCATGAGAGGTTGATGTTTCAGTTAAGTAATTGTAAGGCGTTATTTTCTCTAAATCGTCCTCAACACCGATGATGGATGCACCTGCAACTGCAAGGGAGCCGATGCTCAAGACAAGAACGACTGCTGCAGCGATTAAAACGGGCTTATTGGCCATGTTTTGGGGAGCGCGACACTCTATTTTAATTTACGCGACCAAGTAAAAATTTCCAATCAGTACTCTCGCCAACCGTGACCGCATTCCTTACAGGTCAGCATTCGAGTTTCAGGTTCATCGCTTGAGCGCGTTTGCTCGAGGTAAGAAAAGACTTCAATGCAGTCACAAGGTGTTCCATCGATTCGGTTTGGGCACATGTAGGTGCCCTTGGTGAGGACCCCTTGGAGCTTGTCGGAATCCTTGATGACTTCGTACACTCTGGACTTGGCTTGAGTGCTCGATTTGGCCTTCGATAGGTCGACATCTTTGCCATCCGTTCCTTTGATGATCAAGTTTGCTGGGCCGATGTAACCGCACTTGTAATTGGTGCAAGAAATGTCACCATTGGGACTAGGGAATGCTAGTGTTCCACATTCTGGGCAAAACATAGTAAAGGCTAACAAACACTATACTTAGGCTTATTGGGTATACTATTTCGATGTTCAATCTTTCTTGTCCTCTTCCACCGTTCGAAAGGGCCTTGAAATTGAGTCTGTTCGAGGGAAGGGATGAAGACGCACGGTTGCTAGGCTCAAGTCATGTGGTTGTGGTACGATTGGCGAGCCGCTGCGGTTGCCGACGATTCTGGGTCCATTTTGGATGTAGAACAGTGGGACGGATTTTACGATGAGCGTTCCGTCGTTCAACGGCTTGAATGCATCGCTGCACAGGGGCTAACAGCAGAGGCTATGGTTCTGCAAGAGCGTTTTCCAGATGCCAAAGTAAGGATTCATGGCGAACTGGATTTACCCGATGCCGACTGGCCTCTTCCTGATGAAGATGCACAGGCAGCGGTTGATGCAGCAGCCCTCGCCATGGCCAACCGAGGCGTGGCACAAGCAGCAGGTGATCCCGACCGTCGACTCGAGCATTTGATGCGAGCGAGCGATGAATTGCGTGCTACCTTCCTCACAATGGAAGCCCGTCTTGTTGAATGGGTTGGTTTGTTTTTACCCGAAGCAAGGTTTGGAAAAGACCGATCTTCGTTGGCCAAAACCGTTGGCGAGGCTGAATCCCTCGAACACCTTTCCAAAACCCTCGAAGTATCACTGCCTCCCGTTGGACCGAGCAAACCAGAGTGGAAAGTACTCAAGGAATGGGGTGGAAGCGTAGCGGTGTTCCGAGGTCAACTTGATCGGATGGAAAACGGTATTCGCACCCTCGCCGAAGATCACCTTCCCTCGCTTTCTGCGTTGCTAGGACCGCTGTTGGCGGCTCGATTGTGCGTTGAGGCCCATGGGCGCATGCGCTTAGCACGGTTTCCAGCGGGAACAGTTCAGGTGCTCGGTGCCGAAAAAGCATTCTTCAACCACTTGAAGACTGGCGCATCTCCACCCAAGCACGGTCATATTTTCATGCACCCGTGGATCTCCCGCTCACCCCGTTGGGTTCGTGGTAAAATTTCTCGAACCGTTGCCGCAAGAGCAAGCATTGCTGCCAAGATTGATGCCTTTGAAGGCGAGGCTTGGGGCGAAGCAGAGATGCGAGAACTCGAAGACAAAGTCGAAGCCATCAGGGCAGCGCATCCTCGACCACCTTCACGACGAACTTGAGGCGATTTCATGGGCCGAGGAAACAACCGCCGTCGCTCAGAACCCTTGTCATGGGGCGTGCTTCGCGACGGTAAAGCAATCTGGAGCATCAACGCTGTACCCGGTCACAGCGTCTATGGCGAATCGTTGCGCAGGATTCAGGGTATGGAGTGTCGCCGTTGGGATCCGACGCGTTCCAAACTTGGTGCAGGTATTCTTCGAACCCGAAACGACGCCTCGCTTCTGCTGCCAGAAGAAGGCACAACGGTGCTCTACCTCGGTGCAGGCCATGGCACCTCAATCAGCCACCTTCACGATCATTTGTGCGGTGAAGGAAACGAACTCAAGGGGCGGCTTGTGGCCGTTGATTTGGCGCCACGCTGCTTGCGTGAATTGACGCACATGGCAAAATCGAGACCTGGCTTAGTGCCTGTTCTGGGGGATGCTCGCCAACATGCTGCTTGGGGTGTGCTGTTGCCAACCAAAGTCAACTGGCTGTTCCAAGACGTTGCTCAAGCAGGACAAGTCGACATCTTCATTGGTGCCTGTAAGCGCTTTCTCGCTCTTGGCGGCACGGGCTTGCTCTCCTTGAAAGCGGCCAGTGAACGCTGGACTGGAGAAGGGGAAGCCACCTTATTTCACAAGGTTGAACAACAACTCTTGAATTCAGGATTTGAGGTTGAGGAGCGCATCGAGTTAACGGGCTATGAGGACAATCACGTGCTGTTCCATGTCACGCGCCAGGAGTGATCTTGATGCCCGAGTTGCCCGAAGTGGAAACCGTTCGCCGTGGCTTGGAACAAGCTTGGGTTGGACGCACCATCGAACAAGTTATTCTGCGTCGACGTGACCTTCGGTTTCCTTTTCCCGAAGGCATGGCTGAACAACTGACTGGACAAACGGTGCTTGGTGTTCGTCGGCGTGCTAAGTACCTCTTGATTGATCTAGAAGACGGCACAGTGTTTCTCTCACACCTCGGCATGAGTGGGCGCTACACGCTGATAACGCCTGCTGAAGTAAAGCGAATGAAGGCCAAAAAAGCAGGCGTCAAGGCCTCGTTATTTGGTGAGTTGACGGGCTTTGGCGGCCGTCACGATCACATGGAATTTCGCTTCGATGATGGATCAGTTTCGGTCTACACAGACCCGCGTCGGTTTGGGATTGCTGATGCATTCAACCGTGCAGAAGAAGCAATTCAGCCCTTGCTAGAACACCTCGG
>DUKM01000019.1:13668-14124 GCA_013329255.1 Candidatus Poseidoniaceae archaeon
CGGTCAGCCATCAAAATCACCCTGCTCGATCAGCGATTCGTGGTGGGTGTTGGCAACATCTACGCTTGCGAGGCTTTGCACCGATCTGGTATCGCTCCGACAACGCCTTCCAACACGCTTGTGCGCAGCAACGGCAAGCCCACAAAAAAACTGGAACTGCTCGTGGATGAAGTCAAGTCGGTGCTCAAAGCGGCCATTGCTGTTGGCGGATCGACCCTCAATGATTTTGCAGCAGTGGACGGGACCCTCGGCTACTTTGGCCATCATTTCCAAGTCTACGACCGAGAAGATGGCCCGTGCTTGAAAGAAGGATGCTCGGGGACCGTGGAACGAATTGTTCAGAGCAACCGTTCGACATTCCTTTGCCCAAGATGCCAGAAGTAATCACAGCAAACTGTAGGATACAGACAAAGCAAAGACCCACAAGGCGAGGGCAGTGGCACGGTAGACAAGCCC